>NZ_JBRIMB010000015.1:0-87781 GCF_052977265.1 Shewanella sp. 0m-8
AGAGTTCAGAGCGAGTGACAAAATTGTGTTCTAGGGATTGGGCAAGTGTGACCAGTTAATTTTCCAGTTTGGTATAAGGAGTGTTTTAGCCTGCCTATACTTTTGCGTTGAAGCACTTCACAAGGGAGCAATTATTCCATTGTTAATTAATCTTAAATTGGTTTGCTAAATACCTTAAGTAGATCAATTTCTTATACTGGTCGATAGATACCGCTAAATAATCGCTGCGACTGTTATTTAGGTCATTATTTTTTAACAGCTTAAGGTTGAATCTAATCTTGTATACATAGCACTACTGCCACCTATAGATTGTGGTTTAAGCGAATAGTTTTGCATCATCAAAGTACATATAGTTAAAAAATGGAGGGTAAATACTGCTTAAAATAATCTAGTGGGAATAGAACTTCTATAAAGGTTTTGGTTGCGGCTTGTTGGTTGGCGTAGCCCGTTACATTGGTAACGGGCAGAATTAGGCTTAAACGGGAGAGTTAAAAGAAGAAGAAGTAGGCGATAAGAAAAAATGACAGTAAAGCACCAATTATTACTGGGTAGATCTGATATCCATCTTCTGCTCTACGTGCACGCCTAAAGCATAGGTTAACCAGTAATAAGTTAAACATGGCTACGATGACTGAAGTTGTTGCACCATGCTGGAATGACATCTGTTTAATCTCTACAATCAAATAGATTAAGATAATCCAATCGAACAAGATTAAATATAGGAAAAGCTTTTGTAAGGCATCGGGTCCTTTGCGCTCGTATGAAGCAGGCATTGTGATCTCCTTATTCGTCACTGAATACCTAATTTATTTAAACCACTACTTACGTGGTGACCGACTTAAACTATAGATTTTATTGATAATATAAAGTATTTGTTCTTCTTCCTGTAGCGCCCATTTAGCGCCAATAAAATTAAGCTTATGACTAATATTTTCTACATGCATCACTTGAATTGGAAAGTCTTCGCCATCAATGGATATGTAGATAGTTTGTTTGGCCTTTAAGTTACTGCGACTAATCAGCCCTGCGCCTCCTAAGCCAATATTTTTTATGTTAGCGATACCAAGCTTCTTACTTAGCAAGTAACCTTTTTTTAATAGAGAAACCGTAACGCCGTCACTGGCGAAAAGTATATCTTGTTGGTCATTATCTCTTAGGCTCATTCTTACGTATTGTCGGCTTTCTTTTCCTGGTTTCTGTATCTTTACTTCTTTATCCGCAGGAATAAATTCACCGACTGTAACTATTGGCTCGTCCATAGCTGCGGGTATCTCGTCCGTGGTTGATTGGCTTCGGCAATGTTTTTGGCTTGCTGGACGTTATCATCCGGGGTTGCTGGCTGTATTGGCTGTCCCATCATTTGTCGTAGTTGATTTTCAGCATCAGAGGTCATGACTAACACTTCAATACGCCTATTTGCAGCAGCTGCAGTATCATCAATGATGTACGGGGCCTGGTCTGCCATGCCTGTTACCTGAATGATTTGATTACGCTTAAGGCCGCCATATTCAAGTACCCGCCTCGCTAAAAGAGCGCGATTACTGGATAGTTCCCAGTTGGTGAATGTCTTACCGGCATAAGGGCTTGAATCAGTATGGCCTGAAATGGTGATCTTATTTTCTACCTGACTAAGTAGTGGGCCAAGGGCCATTAGCAGATCTTCAAAGTAAGTTTTCATCTCCGCACTACCACGGGTGAACATAAACTGATTTATATTATCGTGCATTAAGATGCGCACCCCCTGCGGGACGACTTGCAGCTCAACATTGGCGCCCATGCTCACATCTGTGATTACCTTGTCGATTTCTTTTGCTAAGAATTCAAGCTGTGCTTGAGTTTCAAACTTACCAGGAACCAAGGAGTTTAGCTCTGGCCCTTTTCCAGCTTTAGCATTTTCAGTACCTTGTGGAATACGGTTATGCATAGCTGGGCCACTGCGTTCAACGCCACTAGAGCTTGCAGGTAATACGGCTTGTTGTATAGCTATACTCCCTTGAAAGTCGAGCATCGAAGGTGCACCACTTAAGTTGAAAGGGTTAATTGAGCCATTATCGTAAAGATCACCATTAAGGTATTGCACTATCATAGTACGTTCTTGCTGATCGGCTATCTGCATGATCCATAAAACCATGAATAGCGCCATCATGGCTAAGGTAAAGTCAGCAAATGCCACTTTCCAAGCGCCACCATGACCGGCTTTAGCCTTGGAGCGCTTTTTGCGTCTAATGACGATAGGCTCAGGTCTAATTGCCATTAGCTTTTTTGCTCCACCAACCAACGTTCAAGTTCGATAAAGGTTGGACGGTTTTCACTTTGGATCTGTTTACGTCCAGCATCGATAGCAAGCATTGGTGGTTTGCCTTTAGCGAAGGCGGTTAGCATCGCTGCTACGCATCGCATCTGGGCCGATTGACGTTCGACTAAATGCTCCATTGCCTTGGCAAGGGGGTCAAATATGCAATAACAAGCGAAGATCCCGATAAAGGTTCCAACCAGCGCGGCGGCAACTTTTACACCAATCATCGTGATTGGGCCATCGATATTCGACATGGTGATGATAATCCCCATTACCGCGGCAAGAATACCGAAGCCTGGCATGGCTTCTGCGACTTTACCGAGTGCATGGGAAGGACGCATTCTATCTTCATCTATGCGGTGGATCTCTTCTTCGAGCATATGTTCTAGATCATGAGGAGATAGCTTACCTATTGATTGTAATCTCAGGTTATCAATGAGGAAGTTAAGCACGTTAGGGTGTTCAAGTACCGCTGGATACATTAAGAACAGTGAGCTCTCTCTTGGTTTTTCGACATGGTCATCCAGTACTCGCAGCCCTTGAGACTGGATCTGTGACATTAACATGTTCATTAAACCAAATAGTTGCGGGTAAAGGTCAGGGTCTTCTTGTTCGACCTTTACTAGATCTTTGAGCTGCTGAGACATCTCTTTCAGAACCGGCTTAGGGTTAGCGATAATAAGCGCACCGATACCTGCACCAAAGATAATCAGGATTTCGGCTGGTTGCCAAAGGGAAATTAATGCTCCCCCTGCCCACACATATCCACCAAAAACTGACAAGAGAATTATTACTAGCCCAAACAGTTTACTCATACTACCTCACCTGCTTACCGTTCCCATTGTTTGTAGATGTTCTGAAGCTGTTTGACTGCTTGTTTGTGCAGCTGGCAAATACGCGTTTCAGTCAGTCCCAAGGTTGCGGCAATTTCTTTTAAATTGAGTTCATGTTGATAGTAAAGCGACAGGATCAGCTGTTCTCTTTTGTTTAATTTTGAAATAGCTTGGAATAAACACTCTTTTGCTGAAAATTGCTCCAATATGTCATTGTTATCGACAAAGTTTCCGCCTTCGCTTATGAGTTCATCTAGGCTGCGCATCGATTCTGACTGGGAGGCAAATAAGCGCTCTCGGTATTCTGTTTCACTCAATCCCATGGCTTCAGCGACCTCTTTGTCACTTGGCTCTCTTTCCAATAAGCGGGTGAGCTGACGCACGGTGTCGTTAAGTTCGTGAGCTTGCTGTCTTACAGGCCGCGGTCGCCAATCTTGGCGGCGTAGCTCATCTAAAATCGCGCCGCGGATCCGCTGGCCCGCAAAAGAAAGGAAGCCATTATCATATTCTCCAGGGTAACGCCTAGCTGCCTCTAGTAATGCCATCATGCCTATCTGCTCCATATCTTCAATGGCCAGAACAGAGCCACAATGGCTTCTTAGTTGCGATACGGAGCGCTTTACTAAAGGTAGATATTGCACCATCACCTTACTCTCGGATAGACGGTTGACAGCGATATCTTCAGACACTTCTTGATAGGCAGATTGTGCAGCATTCATAGCATAGGCCTTTATTGAATAACCATGCGAGTAAACAGTACGTCATCAAGTTCGATGGCGAAGTTATTTTCTTCCAGTACTGCAGATAACACGTTATGAGCTTCTTGTTGTAGGGGCTCAAATTGTTTTGCACTATTAAGTTCATTGAAATGTTTGTTTGAGAACATCTTCATTAATGAATTTTTGATAACTGGGTCGGCTTGCTCAATGATGCTTGCGACATTATTTGAGCGGCTTTTAAATGCCATTTCTAGTAATAAATAGTGAGGGTATTCATCTCCTGGAATAGAGATGACAAACTTATCTAATGGATAGAATTGTGCCGATTTAACTTCTGGTTCTTTTTCTACAAAGGGGCCGCCAATGAGTGTCGGTGATTGCCAACCAGCCCAAAAAATACCCGCCGTCCATGCAATGATAAAAAGAAAAAGACTGATCCGTTTGCTGCTGTTTTTAGTTAAAGGCATAAGTTGTTCCTTAGTTATGCGAGTAGATCAACCTGATCTTGTTGAGATGTATCAGCGGTTGAATGTTGGGCCTCATGAAAACTTTCAGCCGCTATCGCCGATTGAGATGAGCCCGGTGGTTGCTTCTGTTGCGACTCACCTTGGCTAATATCAACATCAATTTGTCCACCATGATCCATGGCTAATTCAGCCCGAAGTCGATCGAGTCCCATTAATAGGGCATCTCTTACTGAGGGGTTAGCTGCATGCATTTGAATATGTAGCCGATCACCATCTAGGCGCACATTAAGTTCAATCTTGCCGAGCTCTGGCGGGTCGAGCCTAATTTCAGCTTGTTTGATCTGTTGATCGATTTGGAACCTTAGTTGTTCTCTAAGTGGCGAAAGCATTTCGTGGCTCTGCTGCAGTAAGGGCGCAGACTGCGATACCGAAACGGGCCCCCACTGTGCAACAGTGTTGTGAGTACGAGAGCTGACAGTAGCTTGAGCAGAATCGATAGCGTCGATGCCTGCGCTTTCTATCAAGCTCGGAGCAAATGTGCTCGACACCTGCTGGGTGGCAGCTTGAAAGCCTGAATAGTGAGTAGCGCTATCAGGTTTGAGCATACCAGTCGCTAACGACAAATGAGTATTGGCAGGCTGAGTCCCGTTTATACCCGCAACAAGCTCTTTCATTGCTGTGGACTGAACTGAATGTAATGGAGCTGATTGAACCGCCGTTGTGACCTGTGATGTAGGGTTGGCGATAGCCTGGCTAACATTATGCGTGGCTAATGGATTAGCATTTAATGTTTGTTGGTTAAGCGGAAATGTCGCGCTGTAATGGCCTTTATGTTCTATCGACGGATTGCTAGCCGCTTGTGTGAATGAGTCGATTGATAGCTGCGTGTTGCTATAGGCCGTTTGCTGCTGTAGTTGGCCCAATGGCTGGCTCAGATCGCTTACTGTGCCAGCAGAAATTGCTGGCACAGTACCAGAAAGTGATTGCTGCAACGGCTGAATTAGCGAAAACAGTAAAGGCTCTGATCCGCTAGGTAGCTCGGCCTCCTCAGAGTAATGGCTAGCGCCGTGGGCCCTTATTGCACTTGACTGTGTAGAGTTTGTCGATGCGCTGACAAATGTGCTTGGAAGTACAGGGCTAGTCATTGTTTACTCCACCACTGACGCAGGTCAGTTGGTAGGCGGCTAGGCCATCTTGTTGCTGTTTAAATTGACTCATCTCTTGTTTCAGTTCGTCTTGAGCTTGCGCGAGTTGTTTAAGTATTTTTTGATGGGTGTTAGCCAAGGATTGACGCGCAAGTAGTTGCGATCGACTACTTGGTTTGCCAGCCATTTTTAGTGCAGCAGTCATCTTGTTATTCACTATGACCAGTTTTTCCCAGTTTTGAGTGCTCGCATAGAATTGCAGCGCTTTTTCAAACTGTTGCCACTGCTCAATTGAGATTGTCCCAACCTGCTCTGACATCGGTAATTACCTTGGTAATGGGTTCTAGGGCGGTAACGCTGTTTTCAACACTTGCGATTACCAGCTGGCGACTGCAATAGTCATAAAGACGGTTTAGCCCTGTGGCCACTTCGCCGCCATTTTCGATATCGAGCATGGAATCGAGTCCATGCACAATATTGAGGCACTTGTTGATACTCTGACCTTTATCTTCAAAGCTCCTGCGCTGCATAAAGCCGCTAGCACGCTGGATCTCTTCTAATAGACCGTCGAGAAGCATTCGTACCATCTCGTGAGGGTTCGCAGCTGCGGCTCTAGCATTCAAAGAGGTTTGCTTATAAGCATTAAAGGGATCGTGCTCGTTCAACATTTTTTAGTATTTCCTTAATAAAACAGTGCGCTAGCTGAGTTGAGTTGGCTAATAGTGGCTTCCATTGCGGTAAATTGAGCCAGATAAATTTGATACCTTTGTTCCATCTGTCTGTCGTGAGTATCCATACTGGTTTCGACTCTCTCGATCTGTTTCTCAAGGTTGTCTTGCTTGAGATCCATCGAGCCTTGGAACTTGGTGAAGGGGTCGATGATGGTATCGAGCCTGTCTATATAGCTGCCAGAATCGGTAAACATGGCTTGTATCGCGTCAGGATCATCTTTTAGTGCTTTAGATAACTTATCTTTGTCAATGTCGAGTTTGCCGTCACGGCCCATTTCTACACCGATGTCAGATAGACGCATACCGTTTGGCGCAGCATCAAAAATGGCATCACGCATATTCTGTTGCAGCATTCGAATACTCGAATCACCCTTGAGTACGCCTAGCTGATCTTCGGTAATTGAAGAGTTGAAGTCATCATCTTCGTCTTTATCTTCATCTTCATCACTGTCGCTGTTATCGTCATTCTCATTATTAAGATCATCTAAGGCTTCACTGCCCATGGAGCGAGTTAACTTATTTATTTCGTCCATCAAGTCATTGAAAATATCAACAAAATCTTCAATTGCTTGTTCGCTGGAGTCAGTATCAGATTTGATCTTAATGCTACTGCTTTCACCTACTGCGTGGACTTTATTAAGTTCAATAGAGACACCATCAATAACGTTAGTTAAATTGTTACTGCTGCTCTGAATATCTATGCCGTTAAGGGTCGCCAGCGCATCTTGCGCCGCTTTTCGTTCGGTCATGCCCCAGTCTGCACCGTCCATCTTGACGTCAATGGCGTTTGCTTCACCCGTCTCTTTTGAGGTCAGCATCAATTCGACTTGGCCACCCGTTCTGACCAAAGATGCTTGCACTCCCGGGTTAGCTGAATGGTTATTGATGGCATCCCGTAGGTCGGTAACAGTCTTTGTGCCATCGGCATTGAGCACTGCCATGTCGATCTCTATGGTGTCAGCTGCGCTAGGACCAACTTGAATGCTTAGCATGCCCGTTGTCGGTAGGACTTCAGTTTCGCTGGCAAAGCTCTTGGTTAATTGGTGTGCCTGGGCTAGTTGCTTAACATGCAGATCATAGTTACCGGTAGGTGCGCCACTTTCGACCGTGATTGAGGCATTATCATCACTAATGGTTGAGGTTTTGCTCTCGAAAGCGTCACCATCAATTGTCTCTAGTTTGCTGGTCATGCTATTTAGACTACGCTCGAGGATCTTATAGGCATCGAGTTGCGACTCATATTTGGTCATATTGCTTTCAAATATCTGATCTTTACCCATGCGTTCTGCGACGATAAGCTGTTCGGCGAATGAGGCGCCACCCATACCTGAAATCATTTGATCCTCCAATCTTGCTGTAATGCAAATGGCAATCTTTGTGCCAATAGTTAAGTATATGTTTTACATGTTCTTTAAATCTTTAGCTGCATGTGGCGGATTAACTTTCCTTCCGTTACTAACGCTTAAAGGGAAGTACTGCTTCCGCTTGCGACTATTGCACTATGTTCACTACAACCATGTAATAAGTAAGGCGACCTCAAGCTAGGGGCACTGAAGTTTTGCGGGGAATTTGTTGCCAAAAAAAAGGGCCAGAAGGCCCTTGATAGAAAGTTGGGAGAATGGGGGGAAGATTAGCCCAATAGACCCATAACCAAACCAGTGTTTTGGTTTGAAGAAGACAGGATGTTAGTACCGGCTTGAACGAGTAGCTGGTTTTTGGTCATCGCTGCCGTTTCTACCGCAAAATCGGTGTCCATGATACGACCAGCAGCCGCTTTAGTATTTTCGGTAACGTTAGTTAGGTTAGATGCTGTGTGACCTAGGCGGTTAATGCTAGCACCTAGGTTAGAACGCTCAGCAGCAACGGCATCGATCATAGCTGTAGCGTTGTCGATTTCAGTTACAGCAGATGCTTGGTCTGTAATTGTACCTTTGAAGGTAGCATTAGCCACAACAGTAGATGTTACCGTTAGTGTCTCGCCACCTGATGCGCCAATCTGGAAATCTACGCCGGTATCTAGAGTAGCGAACAGTGCGTTGCCGCTATATTCAGTATCTGAAATGATGCGCTGTGCTTCTTCGTTTAGTGCAGCATATTCAGTACCGATAGCAGTAATATCTTCTGCAGAGTTCACGCCGTTAGCCGCTTGTGTTGCTAGTTCTTTTTGACGGTTAGCAATAGTCATTAACTCGTCTAATGCGCCATCGGCAGTCTGTAGCATAGAAGTTGCGTCAGATACGTTACGGTTTGCCGCTTCCATACCGGTTACGTTAGCGTTTAAGCGAGATGCGATCTGTAGACCCGCAGCATCGTCAGCCGCACTGTTGATGCGAAGACCTGTAGATAGACGCTCCATAGCGTTGCTAAGTAGGTCGTTATTTTTAGTGACAGCATTTTGAGCGATGTTAGACGCGTTGTTAGTCATTACAGATAACATAGGATATTCCTTTGAGTTTTACTGATTGTTTGGTTTCTATAATCTTAAAACGACGCGCTAAATGAAAACTGAAAGCAATTGGTGATTTAATTTGTTGCTTTAAGTGTATCCGTATGAATATTAAGGATTAAATATTTTTAATTATAATTGGTGAATGACAAAAAAGACTTTAGTTAATCGGTGTTTTGGTCGCTCTTAATAAGCATATCTAGGCTTGGCCAAAACTTGATAATAAAGAGAGCAATAATGAAGCATTCACTCATTAGACCCAGTTTCGTCACTAACTTCAGCTGTATTGGCGGCGAGTGTGAAGACAGTTGCTGTTATGGCTGGAATATCCATATTGATAAGCAGAGCTATAAAAAAACCTTGGCACATAGCGAGCTTAAGGTTTTGGCTAAAACGGCACTGAAAAAGGTCAAAAAGAGTGATCAGGTGTGGGCTCAAGCGGTATTGAATGAAGAGGGGGCATGTGGCTTTTTAGATGACAATAAACTCTGCCAAATTCATGCTAAGGCCGGGGAGGCATTGCTGAGTAATACTTGCAAGACCTATCCAAGAATGTCGCATATGAGGGGTGGGGATCGCTATGACAGCCTATCATTATCTTGCCCTGAGGCAGCGAGAAATATTTTGCTTCGACCCGATGCATTTAGTTTGCAGCGAACAGCAATTAATCATCATCGTGGCTACAAGGCGACACCACTTTGGGCCCAAAAAGCTTATGATTATTCAATTCAATTACTCTTAAAGCCTGAACAACCGCTGGAACTCGGTCTTACCGCTATCGGTATTTTGATGAATACTGCAGATAAAGCGGCTAAAGGGGAAGTTGAAAGTAGTGCTCTCGATAGTATGTTTCAGCAGCTTGTTATTTTAAGTGATAACGGTCAGCTTAAGCAGCATTTCGAGGGCTTTAATCAAGATACAGATACACACCAAATGCATGCATTTACCTCCATTCAATTGTGGTTGAATACCAATAAAGTGAGGCGAGGTCGGAGTCGGTTTGAGCTAATAAACCAAGCTATTTGCTCAATGGCAGATGAGCGTAAAAACATTAGTATGAGCAGTATTAATCAAGCTTGGAAAGAGATAGCTGAACCTACAATAGGTGACCAACAAGAGTTATTTAGTCGTTATCTGCTTTATTACTTTTACCATATGAATTTCCCCCAGGTTGATAAGCTGACACCATCGCAAGCCTTTAGGGTGATGTTGTTAGATTTCTTTATGTTGCGTTGTTATTTAGCCGTGATTGCGGCTAAAAACAATGGCTTGTCTGAGCACGACATCATCATGTGTTTTCAGGTTTACCACACCAATAGGCAGCATAAAGCCAACTATAGTCAGTATGCTATTAATCTTTTAGATGAAGCTAAATTTGATGATTTAGCTTCAATACTGACCTTGTTATCGTAATCTTTTCCGCTCATGGTTTTTTCGATGATAGTTTAGTTTGTGAGGCCATGGTTTTGGCTTCACCTCACTCAACTAAGATAATAATGCGGATACCTGAGGACGGGTAAAGTTTGCCTGTGCCATCAGTGAAGTCACTTGTAGGCTAAAAGGCGAGGACTGCATTAGCTCGGATACTTGAGTCAAAGTGGCTTCAAGTTCAAGTCCAGCATCTTTGTGAAGGTTTACTTTTTGTAGTTGCAACTTGAGGTGTTGCTGACTGGCATTGAGCTCTTGTAATTGGGACTCAACTTTATGGCGTAATTTTGCTATTTTGGCCAGAGATTGCTTGATTTCAGTTTGGCTGTTGAAGCGCCACTCTCTAGGATCTTGCCAATTAAGCTCCTCACTGACCTTGATGGTTCTAGCGTCACCGGCGGGTAAACGCTGCCCTTGCCCGGTCATCATTAATCCTGACTGAACCTGCTGCCATTGCTGCTTACTGCTCTTGAAGATAAGCTTACCGTCGTTATTCCTCACCGCCTGCATGTCTATCGGTTTTAAGGCGTTATTGAGTTGGTTAATCAGCTCCATAGGTTGAGCATTTGCGGGTAATAGAACTCTTATCGACTCATTGCCAATTTGCATATTAAGCTGCTCATCTCGGAGTTTTACAGCAGCTAAATCTACCGATTTCAAGCTAAAGCAGTATTGACTTGCTGGTCTTTGGGGCGAGATAAGATTGAGCTGATGATCGATCAGAGGCTTACCTTGATAGCTTACCTCTAATTGGGCTAACTTTTGTTGTAGCTGCTGAATACGACTAAATTGCTCAGTCCCTGTATTCGTCGACAAGGATTGCTGACCATGGCCTTGCAACTGCTTAAGTAGGCTTTGTACTTGCTGCAGCCCCTTTTCTGCGACTTGTGAAGCACTGATCTTATGTTGACCCTGTGTCACTTTCGCCCACTTACTATAGCTCTCTAATCTGTGGGTAGGAATGCTAGCAACGTTTGCTTTGGTTTGCTCTTTAACTGGTAGCTGCACGCTAGCAGTGGGCGCAACCGTCTGGCTGCGCTGCTGTACATTAAGTGCGTCTGAAATCCCGTTGAGCATTGACTTCTCTTAAGCTGGTTAAAATTATATATGGTTAAAAAGTGACAGTTGCGATACCTGTACAAAGGTTTGCTGCGTCACTTTTAGGGTTGTCAGCTTTAAGTTGAACTCCGCTGTGGCTTGAGCATAATCTAAGCCTTCAGTTTCACCTATCACTTCTTTATTAAATAGTACCCGTTCTTCGTGCGAAGCTTGCACTAAGCTCAAGGTATTCTGCTTGCCACCAATATCGGTGATCGCCGAGCTGATGCTGGTCAGAGTGTCATCTAAGCTAGTTTGCATGTCGGTGGCTGCTTGACTAAATACAGGATCGCCAGGGGAAAGCGTCGGGTCTTCGAGTGCTGCGATAAAGTCTTTAGTTTGATTCAGAATATCGGTGCTACCGTTAGAAAAAATAAAATCTGCAGCGGTGCTGTTCGCTGTCATCCAAGACGAACCAGAGGTTTGTACTTCTCGAGTATTGGTATCTCCCTGATAAACATAGTTACCACTGGCGTCTTTACCGATTGGAGGCGTATCAGTTTTGTTGCCTGAAAAAAGGTAGTTACCCGCTTCGTCTTTAGCGTTAAGGGTGTCGGCAAAGGCTTCCAGTAGCTCGTTCATCTCGGCGGCATAAGCCGCTCTATCTTCAGGAGACAAACTGCCATTATTGGCTGATACAGTGATTTCACGCATACGCCCTTGCAGCTCGACCATGCTCGACATATAGGTTTCAGAGCGACTAAAGCTGGTACTTAACGACTCGGTATTTTTAATGTACTGATTAGTCGCAGCCATATCTCGCTCGTTGCCCATCACCCTTACTGAGCCAATAGGGTCATCAGATGGGCGTAGAATTGATTTGGCAGTGGACATCATCTCGTTGATTCTGGCGATATCGGCAGTGGAGTTCTGCAGACTCTGTAAATTACTGCTATAGAGATTAAGCATACTTACGCGCATGAAGAGCTCCTTAAATACTGTTCAAAATGGTTTGAAATAGCTGATCGGCAGTCGAGATAACTTTGGCATTGGCTTGGTAAGACTGCTGATAGATGATGAGGTTAACGCCCTCTTCATCCATATTAACGCCACTGGTGCTGGCCCATTGTTTTTGGGCTTCAAGTTGGAGGGTTTCAGCCGTGTCTTTAGACATCTTAGCTTGGCGAGAGGCTGAACCTAGCTCTCCAATCTTACTGGCGAACGCATCGCCCATGGTGGTATCGACACCCATGGAGCTAAAGGTAAAACTCTTGTTAGCGATTTCGACCAGTTCCTTAAGGTTGCTGTTATCCCCAGGTGTCCCGTCTTTACCAAAAGCCAGCATGTCAGCGTTAAACCCCGCAGTCATCTTTAGACTACCTGCTGGGTTTGTTGGGTCGTAAGTGAACAAGTTTTGGGTTGGTGTATTACCATTTAAATCGGTACCGCCAGCAAGCACGGCATTAAATTCATCAGCCATGGCCATGGCCAGCTCATCGATGAAAGCCATCGAGTCGACCATGCTATTATCACGATAGTCGATCAGTGCGCCCAAGCTACCACCGGCGGTTTCATCAAGTGGAAAGCTCGATTGTCCGAACTGAATGCTTAGCTGACTAAACTTGGGATTAGCCGGATCGGGAGTAACCTGGACCTTTGAGGCAATAGTGCCAGATAACAGAGGCTGACCTTGGGCTAGCGAGATGTTGATCATGCCACTAGAGTCTTCAACCACATTGATATCTACAATCGCTGACAGATCATCGATAGCGGCATCTCGCGCATCGAGTAACTCTAAAGGCACGTTGCCAGAAGCGTTTGATGATTGTATTTCAGCGTTAAAGCTCGCGATAGTTTTTAGTTGAGCGTTGATCTCTTTAGCTGAGGCGCCAATCTGGCCTTCAACTTGACTTACTTGAGAGTTCAAGCCTTCACTAATGGAGTTGAAACGTTGAGTCAGCGCTTTAGCTTCGTTGAGTACACCTTGGCGATGAGCTATCTCGCTAGGCTGTTCCATCGCCGAGTTTAGTGAGGCAAATAATAGGTCTAGACCGGCTGAAATACTGTTACCTTCTGAGCCAAAAATCTGCTCTACTTGGCCTAAATAGCTCGATTGAGTCTGAGCAAAGCCTAGGTTGCTGGTGGTGTTCCATAACTGCGCGACTTCATATTGATCCGATATCCGGCGCACACCGTCGACCATCACGCCTGAACCACTGCCGTAGACACCATTACCAACAGAGCTAAGCATCACTTGCTGACGAGAATATCCTGGCACCATGGCATTGGTGACGTTATTGGAAGTGGCTGTTAGGGCTGCCATGCTGGCATTAAGCCCCGACATACCAATGTTGAGCATGCTCATCTTGAATCCTTATCTCTATCGTTTTAAATGATGGCTAATCAGCAGCGTCATTTACTCTTGCGGTTTAGTCATAAATGGCAATATTAAAGCGGGTTGCATCGCAACTGTATTGGGAGTGCCATTCGATTGATTATTAGAGGCGACCATCTCAGGCTCAGACTTAAGTCCCGCTGACAATTGTTTAGTCATCACCTCCGCAAGCCCGGTGTTTTGCATCTGACTTAAGCGTCCAGCGAGCTCGGCATCATGCCAGTCACGGTACATACCATCATTTTGTGAAGAGAGCGGGCTGTCTTTATCGGCCATTACATCGGAGGCGCTACGCATCTGTTTTAAGACGGTTTGCAAAAACTGGGCTTCAAACTGTTGGCTAACAAGTTTAAGGGCACCGTGTTCACCGTTTGCTTTAATTAGTTCACCCGCATCGAGTTGATTGAGGTAACTATGGTTATTGTCGAGTTTCATTAAATCACCACTAATTCGGCTTCAAGCGCGCCCGCTTCGTTTAGCGCTTGTAATATTGCCATTAGATCCATCGGGGAGGCCCCTAAACTATTTACTGCGCGAACAATATCATTGAGGGCGGTACCTTCAGGCCAGACGAACATATGGCTATTGCCTTCATCAATATTGACTTTGCTGTCGTTTGTTACAACCGTTTCACCCTGTGCTTGGCCTAGGTAGGCCCCATTAGGTTGGCTAACAAACTCTTGTTCAACAATGGTCACTGTGAGGTTGCCATGACTGACAGCAGCTTTACGTACCACCACATCGCCGCCCATAACCACGGTGCCGGTACGGCTGTTAAATACCACTCGTGGGGATTTACGACCTTGCTCAATTTGCAGCTCTTCCAACATAGACATAAAGGTGACGCGTTGGCGGTTCGAGCTAGGCGCTCGTACGATTACCTTTGCGCTGCTATCGGCTTCAGCGACATCGGGGCCGAATAGCTCGTTGACTGCACGCTCAATATTGCGGGCAGTTTTAAAACTAGGGTCGATTAAGTTAAGGACAATGTGCTCGTTTTCATTAAAGCTACTGTGCATTGCAGCTTCTAACAGAGCACCGTTAGGTATGTTCCCGACCGTCGGTACATTAATAGTGATTGAGCTGCCGTTGCGTCCTTGTGCCGAAACACCACCGACAACTAAGTTGCCTTGAGCGACGGCATAAACTTCGCCATCGACGGCGCGCATTGGCGTCATCAATAGCGTACCGCCACGTAGGCTTTTAGCATCACCGAGTGATGACACGGTAATATCTAATGTTTGTCCAGGGCTTGCTAGTGGCGGTACGGTGGCGTGAACCGCAACCGCGGCGACGTTTTTCAGTTTCGGGTCGGTCTTGTCATCAATCTGCACCCCAAATTGTTTAAGCATGTTAACGATAGACTGACTGGTAAAGCGGACTTGAGTACGGTCACCTGTACCGTCTAGACCCACGACTAGACCATAACCAACGAGTTGGTTGTCACGGATCCCTTGCACATCGACAATATCCATCAGATAGCGGTGCTGAACCTGTGCCATAACTGGAAGTAAAGGTGATAAGCCGAGCAACATACTGAGCATAAAGATGGCTATTTTTTTCATTCACACAATCCTGACTTTTGAATATTCAAACAAACGATTACAAGGGAAACCAAGGGCTATTGAAGTAGCGAGCGGCCCAGCCCATGCGATTACTATCTGAGATAGCGCCTTGGCCACCATAAATGATTCGTGCATCGGCGATACGTTGTGATGAAATGGTGTTGTCGTTGCCAATATCGTCGGCGCGGATTAGCCCGAGTAAACGCAGGTACTCATCGCCTTGGTTTAAACGCAACCACTTCTCGCCGCGGATCAGCAAAGCGCCATTAGGTAGTACCTTAGCGACGGTCACCGTGATAGATCCTGATAACTGGTTCTGTTGAGTGCTTGAACCTGTACCGTTAAAAGAGCGCCCCATATTGGCTTCACCGCTGCCAGCAATACTGCTTGTGCCCGTAGTGCCTTGGCCGTCAATTGATACACCGCCTGATTTACTGGTTTTAGTGTCGGCGCGTTTACTCGAATAGGTTTTTTCATCCAGCGCCACGGTGAGAATGTCACCCTCACGATAGGCGCGCTTATCTTTAAATAGCGTCAACATAAAGCCTGGACGATAAACACTGCCGTTCTCAGCTGGTGGTAGGCTGTAATCAATTTCTGGCGGCGCCCACTCTGGGTTTCCTGGTGCGGTATCTGGTTCGGGGATGTGCGCGACACAGCCTGATAGCAGTAATGTTAAGCCTACGCAAAAGCTTAGCCATAGTGATTGCATGCTGGAGCCCTTTTCGAGTGTTGTTGGTTGATAAGCCATGGTTGAGCCAGTCAATAAAGCGCTGGTTACAGCGCTTGGTTGAGGAACTTAAGCATGTCGTCTGAGGCCGACACGACTTTGGCGTTCATTTCGTAGGCGCGCTGAGTTGAGATCATTTCGACCATTTCCTCTACGACGTTTACGTTAGCGCCTTCTAGTGCTCCTTGGCGTATTTGGCCTAGAGCTTGGTCACCTGCAATACCTTCAACCGCTGCGCCAGATGCGCCAGTTTCACGATACAGGTTATTACCACGGGCTTCGAGTCCGGCTGGATTGGTAAAATTAACCAAGGTGATCTGGCCTAATTCTTGTGAGTCGGTTTGGCCTGCCATCTGGGCAGAGACGATGCCGTCACTGGCGATAGTGACATTGAGTGCGTCTTCTGGGATCTCAATATTGGGTGCTAGCGGTAAACCTTGAGAGGTCACCATAAGACCTTCGCTGTTGCGATAGAACTGGCCGTCACGGGAGTAGCTTAACTCACCATTGGCTTCTTCAATTTGAAAAAATCCTTGGCCTTCAATCGCCAAATCGAGTTGTTGATTAGTGGTGAGCATGTCACCCGAGGTAAAGACTTTTTGGGTACCCGCAACACGAGTACCTGTACCGAGTTGCAAGCCTGATGGTAGCTCGTTTTGCTCATCGACTTGACCGCCAGGCTGGCGCTGTACTTGATAGAACAGGTCGTTAAAAGCAACGCGGTCGCGCTTAAAGCCTGTGGTATTAACGTTTGCCAAGTTGTTGGCAATGGTGGTCATCTTGGTATCTTGGGCGGTTAAACCGGTTTTACTGACCCATAAAGCTGATTGCATCTGTTTTTCCTTTAAAGTCTAGGCTTTAAAAAATTGGTCTACGCATCACGTAGCAAGCGGTTGCCTGCTTCTGCGAGTTTTTCGGCGCTCTTCATCAGTTTGACCTGTACTTCAAACTGACGGCTCAAATCCATCGCGGCGATAAGTTCGCCCACGGCTTGGACGTTACTGGCTTCGAGAAAACCGCTGCTGACAGTCACTTCATCACTAGCTGGTAACGGTTGGCGGTCGGCGGTATACAGCAAGCCATCTAGGCCCTTGCTCATCAGGCCAATATCGGGATTAACCAGCTTGAGCTGGCCAACTTCTTCGATAATGCCGCCTTCATCGGCAATAATGCTGAGTCTGCCGTCATCGCCAACAAAAAGTTCGCGGTATTCTGGCAGTACGATAGGACCGTTGACGCCAGCGACAGGGCGGCCATCTAAGGTGAGCTGGCCGTTGGCATCGGGGGTGATGGCACCTGAGCGGGTATAACCTTCGCCTTCAGCTGTCATCACTGAGAACAAACCTGCATCGTTGATGGCGAGATCTAAGGTTCTACCTGTAGGGTTCATGGCGCCACTTTGCAGATTGAAACCACTGCTCTGGGTTTGGGCGAGCACACGTGTCTGTAAGCTATTACCTGTCGGGGCAATAATCATGGCATTAACGCGCTCTAAGTCAGCTTTAAAGCCTGTGGTATCAGCGTTGGCGAGGTTGTTGGCGCGGATCGCTTGCGCCTCCATCACTCTGGCGGCGCCTTTTGCTGCTGTATATATCATTCTGTCCATGAGTCAGCCTTAAATCGCGTTTAGCAAGGCTTGTTGCATGGTGGAGTTAGTATCTAACACCTTGGCATTCGACTGATAGTTACGCTGCGCCGTCATCAAGTTAACCATTTCGGCGGTTTGATCGACGTTTGAACCTTCAAGGTAACCGCCCGCAATTGAACCTAAGGTGCCGGTAGTTGGTGTGCCTATGATTGGCTGACCCGCAGCATTCGTTGCAGCCCAAGCATTGTTACTCTGAGGAATTAAGCCGTTAGGGTTATTGAAATCAGCTAGAACGACTTGGCCTTGTAACTGCTCTTGACCGTTGGTGTAAGTTCCGTAGAGCATGCCGCTTTCATCTAAGCGAATACCATTTAGCTCACCAGAGGTGTAACCGTTTTGGCTAAGGCTTGAGTTGTTATAGTCAGAAGCGTATTGAGTGCTCTTGTTATAGCTCAGCGCTAGGCTCATGTTTGAAGCACCGCCAATAATATTTGGGTCGGTGATATTGAGCGTCAGATCTTTACCTGCGGTTAGCATACCGTCTGAGTCGAAACTTAGCTGGTGGCCACCTGCTGGAGTCACATCTGTGTCGCCCATCATGTAGTGTACAGACCAAGAGTTGTCAGCGGTCTTAACGTAGTATTGGGTCAGAGCATGCTCGTTACCGAGTGAATCATAGGCTGTTACAGTGCTTGAAGAGTGATAGGTCGAAGCATCATCTGAGTCGAACGGGGTTGTTGCAGGGTCAATCTCTTCGACTCTAGCATCTAAGTTAGAGATCAAGCCAATGGTTGAGGTCGCTTGGGCAGGTAGGGCTCCGGCTTGTACTTGTAGGTCGGTAACGTTACCTGTCTGCAGATTACCAGCAGCACTCACTGAGTATCCCTGTAAACGGTTGCCTGCAGGGTCAGTAACAAAGCCATCAGCATTTTGGTTAAACATACCGGCTCTTGAGTACATGGTGCTGCCGTCTTGGCCGCTTAGCATAAAGAAACCATCGCCTTGAATACCCATATCTAGTTGGCGACCAGTGTAAGTTAAGCTACCGCCAGCACTGAAGTTTTGGCTGGTATTCATTACGTTCACACCGCCAGCTTGACCGCCATTGTAAATGGCTGAAAACTCACTGCGACCACTGCGAAATCCGATGGTAGATGAGTTAGCAATGTTATTACTGATAGTGTTTAGATCTTGTGTGGTTGCTTGTAAGCCGCTTAACGCAATATTGAAAGACATCGATCAATCCTTTAAACCAATTATGAAACTTCAGAGATTTCAAGCACCGAAATCGTGCCTAGACCATTACCGAGCTCAGCCATCATCATTCCTGATGCGCTGATGAAATGTATTTTTTCGATTTCAGCTTTTACGAAGGTATCAGCTGTTTTACTGACTTCTCCAGCCGTGGTGTTAGCCACAATGCTGTATTCACCTGCAGGCAGTTCTAATGCTTGTGGGTCGATAGTGAAACTGCGATCGCCCGCTTCTTGTGGGCCCATTTCTAAGCTGTGTACCACTTCACCGTGCTCATCGACGATATCGATACTCAAGTTTTCAACCGAGCTGTCGAGATAGACTTTGCCGTCGATAGGAGTGCCGTCGAGGCTAAACTCAGAGGCGGGTACCATGGCATCTTTACCGACAAGCTGTGCTGACTGCACAATACCTAGGTTTTCCATGATCACCATTTGCGTCGATTGGTTAGCACGCATCTGCTCAAGACTTTCAACTTGAGAAAACTGAGCTAGTTGACTGACATATTCAGTACCATCAATCGGATTGGTTGGGTCTTGGTTTTTAATTTGAGCAATCATCAAGGTCATGAATTCGTTCTTGATAGATGCAGAGTCATTCCCCGGTGAATTAACGACGTTATTGGTATTATTGGTGCTTGCTGTATTGGTAACGTTCATTATTTCGCTCCTAGCTGCAGTAAACCTTGCTGCATTGAGCGGGCGCGGTTCATGATTTCAACATTGGTTTCAAATGAGCGACTCGCCGCCATCATGTCTGCCATCTCTTCAATGGTATTGACGTTGGAGTAAGCGACATAACCTTGCTCATCGGCATAAGGGTGATCGGGTTCATAGCGAAGATCCAGCGGCGCATCAGATTGCACTATGGCAGATACTTCCACATGAGCACCGGCGACTTGACCTTCTTGAGTCTGTTTATAGATGGTCGAGAATACAGGCTTTAATGCGCGAAATGCTTCATCTGGACTTTCTGCAGCGGCCCCTGCATTGGCTAAGTTACTGGCAACCGTATTAAGACGAATGGTTTGGGCGTTCATTCCCGCCCCCGCAATCTGGTAAATTTCTGCAAATGACATAAGAGGTTATTGACCTTCGATAGCGGTACGTAAGCCAGAAATCTTCATATTGAGGAAGGTTAGGCTGGTTTGATAATCCATGGAGTTTTGCGAGTATCTTGCCTGCTCTTTTCCTAGTTCGACCGTGTTTTGGTCGGCTGATGTTTGATAAGGCACGCGATAACTGGCTTGATAATTTCGGTCTGGAGACATACCCGCGTTGATCTGCAGCATCACATTTTTGAAGTCGAGATCTCGCGCCTTGTAGCCTGGAGTCTCTGCATTGGCCAAATTACCAGCCAGCATCTTGCTGCGCTCGACTCTGAAATCTAACGTGTGCGGGTGAATGCCCAATGCGGCATCAAGGTTGATAGCCATTACGACTCCTAGTATGGTGTATCCAGTTTAATTACTGCTTGACTATTCAATTAGTGTGCCAATAGTTTTAGGTGAGGTTTTTCAATGGTTTGCATAAATGTGCGGCGCAAGATCGGAACCTGTGTTTCCTGCTTCCTCCTGTGTATTTCCGGTTTGTTTCCGCTGTTAAGTACCGCACAAACTGCGCTGGACGCACCGCAGCAAATAGATCAGGCATTTAGTCAGTTGTTATCTACAGAGTTAGAGTTATGGCAACAACAAGCCGGTTTAACTCAGCTAAGTTCTGATATTAAGATCAAGATACCCTCGGGTGCGAAGAGGTTAGAGCTTTGCCCTTCAAAGCCCATCATCGATGTCGGTTCTGGTATCCCTTTGGGCAATGTGCAGCGTAAGGTGAGTTGTGATGTTCTGGGCTGGAGTCTTTATGTTCGAGCGTCGGTAAGCGTTAGTGTAAAAATCCCCGTCGCCAATCGGGTGCTTAAGCGTGGGGAGCATATCTTGACCGCAGATATCGATTGGAAGGTGATTAAGTTGCGGCCATCTGATAGAGATTTAGTGACGGTTTTTGATGAAATTGTTGGTCGGCAGGTTGTGCGCAAGGTGCGTCGTTATCAGCCGATCAGGGCGTTGCAACTGAGTGCACCTCAGTGGGTCAATATTGGTGACCGAGTCATTATCGAAGCGAGAAGCAATGGTTTCTACGCCAACATGCCGGGCGAGGCGTTGGAAGGGGGCGGTGAGGGGGAGGCGATTCGGGTTAAGAACCTTAGCTCTGGCAAGATCATCTCCGCTTATCCGGTTGCTAAGGGACGGGTCGCAACGCAGTTTTAATGCCCTGATGGTGTAACGATTTATTAAATCGCGCTGCTATTTCAGAATGGGCTGTATGGTGTCGCTTTACTTCCTATAGTAGGCGTATTTGAGGCAGGCATTATGGAAATAAACAAGATAAACAGCACAATCAATGCTGAAATGGGCACAAGTAAGAGCAAGACTCAAAGCTTGCTCCAGCCGCAAGAGAGCCCCGTTTCTGCACAGATAAAACCTCAGCAAGAAGTGAGTGCAGACTGCAGGTTGATTGAACACAGTCAGCATCGCCTTGAGCAGTTGCCTGACTTTGATCTCGCCAAAGTTGCAGAGGTGCGTCAGTCGTTGATCGATGGCAGTTTTGACCTCGATCTTGAGAAGTTAACCGATGCTATGGTGTTACAGCATGGGTGAGTCGAGTCAGAGCATCAGTAAGCGAGAGTTAGTGCAGGGAATAGTGCGCGGCATTCGCCAAGATATTGAAGGCTATAAGCAGCTTAAAAGTCTGTTAAAGCGCCAACGAGAATTGATGCAACGTCGAGATAATGCGGGTCTTAAGCATCATAATGAACATCAATCGAGTTTGTGCGATAGCTTAATGAATAAGGCCAGCGAACGACGTAGGACCTTACAAAAATTAGGTTTTGCGGGTAATGCCAGTGGCATGGTGGCGCTAATTGCTAAGCTGCCTCCGTCGTCATCGGTGCAGGTGTCTATGTTGTGGGAAAATTTACTGTTGTTGGTGAAAGAGAGCCAGCAGGTGAATGAAGCCAACGGTAAGTTATTAGTGTCTCAGCAAGAGATTATTAACCAATTGCTGCAGCGCGAAAATGACAGTGCTATCGATTACGGCAATATACGTTAACCGCCAGTTTATTAGCGGGTCGCATAGCGCGCTGCTAGATCATCTAATTGTTTCTGCTCTTGCTTTTGCTGTAATAGATCACGCTGAAGCAATCTTTCTTTGTATAACCATTGTAAGCCTTGCTGGCGACCGAGCTGTTTACGCCAAAGCAGATGCATTCTTTGTTGCTCTTGTTGCAGTAATAACTGCTTGCGAGTTAATTGTTTCAACATGGGTTCGATGGCTTGGATCATCTGTGCGCTATTTTGCAGCATCATTACCGTACCGCCAGTAATATTGACTTGAGTGTAGTCGGTGACCATCTGTCCAAGCTGCAGCTTTTGCTGTGCTATGGTGTCTATCTTGCTCTGCGCTGCATTTCGCTGTAGCCCAAGTTGGCTGAGTTTTTTCTCTTCTTGCTGACATAATCTGAGTAATTGCTTCATCTAAATTTTTTCCACTATCTATTCGGCTGAAAGAGAAAAACCCATCTGACTAACTAATAGTTCTAAGGCGCTGAGGCTTTGATTCAGGTCGGCTTGGGTATGGGTCCCTTGGCGTAAGAATGCTGCCATTTGTGGATAGCTTTTTACTGCCATATCCATCTCAAGATCATGTCCTGCTTGGTAGCCACCTAAGGGTAATAGCTCTTTCACTTCGTTATAGCGGCTATTGAGATGACGAAACCACTGTCCCTGTTTTAGGCTATTTTGACTCGCAACCTGAGTGGCTAAGCGGCTGACTGAAGCGCCGATATCGATGGCTGGAAAGTGTCCCTGCTCTGCTAGCTTACGGCTAAGCACGATATGGCCATCAAGAATAGC
The DNA here is from genome assembly GCF_052977265.1 of Shewanella sp. 0m-8. NCBI lineage: Bacteria > Pseudomonadati > Pseudomonadota > Gammaproteobacteria > Alteromonadales > Shewanellaceae > Shewanella > Shewanella sp. 0m-8. The sequence continues at coordinate 22,546 of NZ_JBRIMB010000015.1, forward strand.
TCGAGCGGAGTCGGCGATGGGATCTTGCTGATCATCACCTTCTGTTAATACAGTATAAAAGGCGGTCAGTGTACCGCTGGGGTGCTGACTGTTACCGGCCATTTCCACTAAGCTAGGCAGTTGCGCAAATGCTGACGGCGGGTAACCTTTGGTTGCTGGTGGCTCACCTAAACTCAGCGCAATTTCACGCTGGGCTTGTGCGTATCGAGTTAATGAGTCGACAAGTAGCAGCACCTGCTTACCTTGATCTCGGTAGGCCGCGGCAATGTGGTGACATAGGCGCATGGCGCGCATTCGCATTAAGGGCGTTGTATCGGCAGGGGCGGCAACTACTACGGCGCGTTTACGGCCCTCTTCGCCTAATGACTCTTCGATAAACTCTCTAACTTCTCGACCACGTTCACCAATTAACCCAACGACCACCACATCAGCTTCGGTGAAGCGTGTCATCATGCCTAACAGTACACTTTTACCAACACCAGAACCTGCAAACAGTCCGAGACGTTGACCACGGCCAACGGGGAGTAAGGCATTGATTGCGCGAATACCCACATCTAAAGGTTCGCGGATCGGCTTGCGTAGTAAAGGGTTAATGCCCTTAAACTGCAGAGGTACATGGGGAATATGTTTAATACTGCCTAAGTCATCGAGTGGCTGACCTAAGCCGTCGAGCACACGTCCGAGTAATCCAAGCCCTGTTGGTATTTGACTGCGCCCTTCAATGGGCATAACCCGAGAGCCTGGCATCAAACCGTTAGTGGGCTCAATGGGCATTAGACACAGGGTCTCTTTGTAAAAACCAACGACTTCGGCCTCGACTAATTGATTATCACGGCACTCGACATAACAGCGATCACCAGTGCCAAGTTGGCAGCCGACGGCCTCGAGTAGCAAGCCGTTAACTCGGGTGAGTCGCCCGTAAACTTGGGCGACAGGGACCTTAGGCCAATCTAAAATATCTGCGTTAAACTTCAACGTCAGCCTCGTTTGCTGGGCTGCTTGTTTGCGGCGTATCTTGTAGGTGAGCTTCAACTTGAGCCATACAGCTGTTGAGGCGAGTCTCAACGGATGCATCTGCATCGGCTGTTTCACTGACAATACGGCATCCGCCAGCGCTGATGCTAGGGTCAGCGACTAAGGTCCAAGAGTCAATCTTGTCGGCAGCAAGCTCTTTGAGCTTATCAACAGCACTAGGTTCTAAATGAATTTTAACTTGGCTCGGATCATCGGGCAGGGCTGATAAGGTTTCTTCAATCAAGTTTAAAATTTGCTGTGGCTGCAGGGTGAGTTCACAGCGAATAACCTGCAAAGACACTCGTCGCACAAGATCGAGGATCAATGATTGCTGCTGTAGGATCTGCTGATTGTGACCCTCTTCCAGTAATGCTTTTAGCGCGCCTAATGGGGCAATAATACTGTTAAGTTGGTCATCGATATTGTCTTTGCCTTTTTGCTGACCTTCAATGCGACCTTGGTTAAAGCCCGCAGCATAGCCAGATTGGCGACCTTCCTCTTCACCAGAGCTAAACCCGGCTTGATGCCCTTTGTGTACACCTTCATCGTAGCCTTTATCGAATGCTTGCTGGAAGTCTTGCCAATTAGCGCCTTCAGTGCCGTTTTCGGTGAGAGGGGCCGTTAGAGGCGAAAAACGATGACGGCGAGTATGATGGCCTACAAGACGCCAACGTGGATCGGATTTTGTAAGGAATGGGCTCATTACTCTACCACCTGCTCTTCAAATAACTGTAGTTCGATTTCACCTTCATCCATCATCTGCTTAGCCAGCTCCATAATCTCTTTACGCGCTGCTATCGCTTGGCTTAATGGCACTGTACCAATCGCTTCTACTTGGGTTTCAATTGCCGAAGACATACGTTTTGGTAGGGCTGCAAGTAATGTCATCTTAAGTTCGTTTTCAATACCTTTAAGCGCTAATGCCAATACATCGGCAGGTACAACGGCCATGATCTCTTGTAAGGTTTCAGGCTTTTGACGACCTAAAATAATGAAGTCGAACATGTTGTCGGCCACGTTGCTGGCGAGTTGCTTGTCATGTAGCTTGAGCATTTCCATCAACTGCTCTCTGTCACCATCAAATCGATTGAGAATATCGGCAACTTGACGCACACCACTAATTTGGGTGTGACTTTTCTCCATTGCCATTAGCATGCAGCGCTCGACCAGTTGCTTTAGTTCATCAACCACTTCTCGGTCTAAATCACCAAGCTGAGCAATACGGACAAGCACTTCATCTTGTCCTTCTGCCGGAAGCCCATGTAGTACTTGAGCGGCACTTTCTGGCGGTAATAAACCTAATAGTACGGCTTGTAGCTGGCAGTGTTCATTGGCAATCTCTCGTGCGAGTAACTGAGGGTCAACCCATTCGAGTCGCTTAACTAGCACCTTAATTTCATCGCCATAAATACTGTCGATGAGGCTTTTGGCGACCCTATCTCCGAGCGCCAGATCTAAGGTTTTTTGTAAGTAGGTACGCGACGCTCTGGCGATCCCTGACTGCTCTTGATAGCGGGTAAAAAATCGACCCAATACGGCCTCGGCTTCATGCTGAGTAATACTCGATAACCGCGCCATCTTATGACTTAGGTGCTGTACATCATTGCGATCTAAATGCGCCATGACCTGTGCCGCACCTTTTTCACCCATGCTAAGCAGCAACATGGCTGCTTGTTCTAGGTTGTCCATCTTGATTGTGAGTTCATTATTCACTGTTCGATTTGCCTATTCTTTTAACGCTAAATGCAATGGGTTTATTAAGCTTGATGAGTGTTTTGCTCACTCTCTCTGTCGCTAATCCAATGGGAAATGACCTCGGCAACTCTTGCTGGTTCTTGGTTGGCGAGTAGACTTAGGTGTTCCATCTGCACTGTCAAAGGCGATCCCGGAGCCGGTAAACTCAGATTACTGGTCCAGTTGCTGTTGATGTTGGCATTATTGTTTGCAAGCAAATTATCGGCCGCGGCTTGGACTGCATCTTGGTTTAAATCTGCTGCTGCTTCTGCTGGTGGCATCAATGGCGTCGGCGTTGCTGTCTGTGTGTCTTTAATATTGTGTTCAACGGTACGAGTTAGATGCTGCACCAGCGGGCGTAATACAAAGAAGATCATGCCTAGGCCTAAAATTGCGCCGATAAAATAGCGCAAATAGGCTTGATAGCTTTCACCTTGCCACCAAGGTAGCGGTTCAAATTCAGCAATTTTTACAGGGGCAAAGTTAAAGCTGCTGATACTAAACTGATCACCACGAGCTGCTGAGTAACCAATCGCGTCCTGCACCATGGTGCTCATCTGGTCGAGTTGCGGTTGAGTCCAGCCTGTTTCCCCTGCTGTTTGGTTGTTGAGCAGTACCGAGATCGACAGGTTTTCTAGCTGCATCTGCTGGTAGCGGGTGTGCTTAACTGAGCGACCGACTTCAAACTGGCGGCTTTCTTGTTGGTTTAGATTGCTCGTGCTGTTATTGGTCGCCGCATTTGCCGCTGGTGGCTGGTTACTCAGTGCGCCTGGAATGCCGAGCGCCATATCACCATTTGTTTGGTTCGTGCTTTGCTTTTCTTGGCTAACAACGGTTTGAGGATCGAGGGACTCACGAGTCTCTTCTACCTGGTTAAAGTTGACCAGTGCTGCCACTTGTACTTGAAAGTTGTCTTGACCAAGAATAGGGAGCAGCATGCTAGATGCGCGATTGATAAGACTTTGTTCTAGCTCTTGGGTGTACAGCAATTGTTTATCACGTGCTTGGCTTAGATCTTGATTAGCATTAATTGCCGAACTGAGATGATTACCTTCTTGGTCAACAATTTGTACTCGCTCTGGTGTCATGCCTGTCACACTACCTGCAACTAAATTTGCGATAGAGGTGATCTGTTGGGCTTGTAGCTGTTGTCCCGCGTAGAGATCTAACATTACCGAGGCTGAAGGTAATTCAGGTTGCTGACGAATAAATAGGGTCTTTTTCGGAATGGCTAAGTGGACGCGAGCAGCCTTGACCGCTTTTAGCGCCATGATAGTGCGCGAGAGTTCACCTTCGAGGCTATAGCGATACTTGGCTTGCTCCATAAATTGGCTGGTACCGATAGCCGAAGCGTCGAGCGACTCCATTCCTGATGGGACTTTGGCTTTAACACCGCGAGCAGCAAGCACCATACGGGCGTTGCCGAGTTTATCTTCAGGAACCATTACCAAACCTGATGTTGGATCAAGGCGGTAGCTAATGCCTTCGGCTTCGAGCACCTCAATAATGTGCGAAGTTTCGACATTTTCTTGATTGCCATATAGAGGGCTATAACCTTGGCCTGTGCTCCATAGCATTAACACGATTACGCAGGCTGCAACTATCGCGAGAATGCCGAGTGTCGCAGCATGTCGGTCTCCTCGACTGAACTGATGCCATTTCTGTTTCAGCGAGTTAATACGATCATTGTTGCCATTTACACCTGTCATGACAGGGCTGGTTTGAGTCAATGTGGTTGACATGCTTTTAGTTATCCTTGCTCAAAAAGACTGTTGAGTTTTTGGGCGTTAATACAAGAGAGGTTATAGGGTGCGGCATGATTTAGATCGGCATTTTCATTACGTCATCGAATGCCTGCACTAGGCGATTTCGAATTTGAATCATGGCCGAAAATGCAAGGCTAGACTTTTGAGATGCAACCATGGCGCCAACAAGGTCGTCGCTCTGACCACTATCTACGGCAGCCACCAAGGCTGATGATGCATTTTGATCAGCATTGATGGAGGCAACTTTATGCTTCATTAACTCTGTGAACGAAGCCGGTTGTAGGCCAAAATCTCGCGGATTGGGGCCGACTTTAATCGCTCCCTTTGCCATCTCTGAATGAATATTGAGTTGCTGGATCATTGACTGGGTGCTGGCGATGTTGGCATTTGACATATGTGCTCCTTATTTATCTTTAAAAGCTGGTTATGCAGCATGACCCGATTGCGACAGGATCTGGTCGATATCAATGCCTTCTTCACGCATTTGTACTAGCTTGTATCTTAATGCTCTGGTCGTCATACCTAAGGCTTGAGCCGTGTTACTGCGGTGGCCGTTATAGCGCTTAAGGGTATCTATGAGGTATTGGAATTCAGCTTGGCGTTTTGAGGCTTTAAGCCCTAACTCATTTTGTTCTACCAAGGCTGAACCGTCTTGATTGACTAAACCAAGCTCTTCTGCTTGTAAGGCTTGTCCACGGCGCATAACAAGCGCTCGTTGAATGGTATTTTCTAGCTCTCGCACATTACCGGGCCAGTCGTGGCTTAAGAGTAAGTTTCGTGCTTGTTCACTGAAGTAGCATTGCTGATTAGCCGCCAGAATTTTATATCGTTGTAGAAAATGGTCAGCAATAGGCAGAATATCTTCACGTCTCTGGCGCAGTGGCGATATCTTGATAGGCAGTACATCTAAGCGGTAGAAGAGATCTTCTCTAAATTTACCGTCTTGCACTGCTTGGCGTAGATCTTTATTGGTGGCGGCAATGACCCGGATATCTAGCGTAATCGATTTGTGACTGCCTAGTCGTTCAACCTCTCTCTCTTGTAGGACTCGCAGTAGCTTGGCCTGCAAAAGCAGTGGCATTTCGCCGATTTCGTCGAGCAGCAATGTGCCGCCATTGGCGAGTTCGAATTTACCTGGCTGGTCTGTTGTTGCACCGGTAAAGGCCCCTTTGATGTGGCCAAACAGAATCGACTCTAAAATACTTTCAGGGATAGCAGCACAATTAATCGCGATAAAGGCTTTATCTGCACGATTAGAATGGCGGTGAATATAGCGGGCGAGCGGCTCTTTGCCGGTACCGCTTTCACCGGTGAGTAGCACGGTCGCTTCGGTATTGGCGGCGCGATGAGCCAGCATCAATAGTTGGCGGCTAACAGGGGCCGCACAAATTAACTCATTATTGGGCAGCTCTAATCGGCGTAACCTTTGTAGTAGTGAGCACAGTTGCTCTTCATCTATTGGCAGTAACAAATAATCTTGTACACCGCACTGCATCGCGATACTGGCTAACTCTGTTTGTTCGGGATCGAGTAGGGCGACTTGATGCTTGCCCGGAAATTGTCGTAACTGTGCGGCCACATTTTGATTGCTGCAATGAGACAGGTTGATCAAGCTTAACCAAGGGCGATTGTTATTATCGGATTGCCATAGATTAAAGCCTTGTTGTATCAACTTACTTTGACTCGATTGCGTCAGCTCTGTATCGACAAACCTTAAACTAGAACGATTCATTTTTAGCTCTCAAAGCTGAGGTTACTGCAGCATTTTTCGCTGATTTGACTAAGCGTAAAGTGACTCGACGGTTTAGCTCTCGTCCTTCAGTGTTGTTATTGCTGGCGATTGGGGCTCGGGTACCGTGATGACGTGTTTGGATCATCTGTGCCGGAACGCCTAGCTCTATTAACCGAGAGACCACTTCGTCGGCGCGTTCTTTACTGAGTACCAAGTTTGCCAAGTGGTCACCAGAAGCATCGGCGTGACCGTCGATCAGCACTTCAACGATACTAGGATCTGCTTGCAGGTAACGGTAAATGGCATACAGGTCTTGTTCATGAGATGTATTTAACAAACTTGAACTTGGGGCAAATAAGAACTCTAGACGTCGCAAATAGGTAAAAGGTTGCGGCAGCAATTGTTGACGACAGAGCCTAAATTGATTGGCTATAGAACTCGTCGATATAGGGCTAGAGCTTATTTGGTAGCCACTACTATCGGCGCTCTTGATATTGACTTGCCAGGTATACCCTTGCTCTAGCGCTTCTAAAAAGGCTGCGGTATTTTTTTGGCTGATTGCTTGTGAGCCAAACCAGTGCAGTGAGGTCGTGGCGATAGGCTGATGCGCTTGCTCCTGCCAAGAAGCGGGAACGACAGAGGCTTGGCTCTGAGCGTTATGTAAACTAAGCCAGTCAGCTTGCAAAGCAAAACTCAGTGCTTCACCTGGGTTCGCTTTTAATGCGAGCGTACCGAAGCTTGCGACTCTATGAGTAATCTCGCAGCCAAATTGATCGCCTACAAATTGCCAATGAGCTTTTTCAAAAGGAGTTTGATAGTTAATTGGTGCCGCAAATGCGTTATTTGTGATGTTTTTACAAATAAAAACAAAACAGATTAATATATAAACTGATAGTTTCAATTTCCAATAACCCTTAAAAGTAGATACTGTGATTTTATTGTTTTTATATTTGTCTTTTTAAGGTTGTCAATTAAACACGTAATACTAAACTATGTAAAACTTTTTATTTGTATTTTGTGCTTGAATCAGATTTTTAAAACTTTAGTTAAAGTTAAGTGTATTTGGTTCAGATGTGATGTAAGCTTGCCGCCATTATTTAACAGCGTTAAATTGTTCGATTTTAATACGTATCGCTTTTTCTCTCTTTGTTTTTGATGAAGGTGTGGTCTTGTAGGTGTTTGTTTTTAAGGTTTATTTTAATTTGATTGAAAAAATAACAAAATAAATTAAAGTTTTCTTTAATACAGTCGCTTTATAGGTGGGTTTTATTTTTTGCTTTTTTGGTGGCTTGTTTTATGTTAATTCTTTTTGTTGGTATAAATAATATTCTAGCTGATCATTGAAAGTGATTTTTTATTTAGTCATTATTTTGTCGCGCGTCATTTAAATAGCGCTTTTATTTTTTCGTCGATTATTTGACGTTATTTTGTTGTGGAATTTAGGATGAAAACAACCGCTAAAGCCAATTTGATCAAATCGAGCCAAGGGATAGATGTAAGGCCTGTGGTCTTGATAAAGGAAAAGTTGGCTAGAAGTCGATTATTAATGCAATTAGAGTCATGTCGGCGACCTATAATGGATGCTGTTAATGAATTGCTGACGCCTATAACTCGACAGGGACATTACGCTTTATCAAAAGTATCGTTGAGTGCAAAAACTAATGTCATTAATCCTCAATTACATCATGCTTGGTTTTTGCTTAGTTATAACCGTGTCGATCTGGGGTGGTGGTTAATAGATAAGTGCACTTTAGATCAGCTTGCAAGTGGCTACTATGGTAGCTGCTCTAGTGCGCTAAAGTCTCCTATGAGAGCACCGAGTCAGTCTGAATTTCGCTTAGTTAAACGTTTGATGATGGCGGTGATAAAAACACTGCCGATAACGGAGATAGATGAAGAAAAACTGGAGCTGGAATTGGTGATGAATACCACACCGATTAAAGCGCCAGTGTGTTGTGAGTTATCTTTCCCTGCTGCCCATGCAGGTCCTTCAATCTGCTTTTATATGGCAGAGTACCTATTAGAGTTGATGGCTGAACAGCCAAGCCAATATCAGGCTGATCCAGCCTTATCTGAAAAGTTGGCGCATCGACTCAAACAGATCCCATTGCGAACATTACTCGAATTGGGGCATCAGAGCATGCCTGTTACTTCTCTACAGAGTTTGGTTGTTGGCGATATTCTGCCGATGAATTTGCATTCTCGCTGCCCTGTTACCGTGGGTAAACGTCCACTTTTTTACGCCACAGTTCATACCCATGAGGGACAGATGGTGGCCAAATTGACCCAAGAAGCCTTTCAAATGGAGGAACAATCCAATGGCTGAACATAATATTCTACAAGATGAAGACTTTTTACTCGATGATGATTTTTTTGCCGATGAGCAAAGCCGTGAGCCAAAAGTTCAAGCTAAGCCGGTAAGAGATATGTCTTTTTTCAATCAGCTTCCGGTACATGTGACTTTAGAGCTTGCTAGCGTAGAGATGTCTCTCGGCGAGTTGGCACAGATGGGTGAAGGTGATGTTGTGGCACTCGATCGTATGGTGGGAGAGCCATTGGATATTAGAGTTAATGGTGCCTTATTAGGACGTGGGGAAGTAGTTGAAGTGAATGGTCGTTATGGTGTGCGCTTGCTCGAAGTGGAAGCGACCAGCCTAACTGGAGCTGTTGACTAACTATGTGGCGAGTGTTGCTGGTTTTTGGGTTGTGTTTTTCATCGGCGGCTTATGCGAGTGATGGATTAACGTTATTTTCTCTAGCTGATGGTGATAAGACACAAGCTGTGAGTGTAAAGCTGGAAATCTTAGCCTTGATGACAGTGCTGAGTTTTCTGCCCGCATTATTAATGATGCTCACCAGCTTCACTCGAATAATTGTAGTGTTAGCCATTCTACGTCAAGCCTTAGGTTTGCAGCAAAGCCCGCCAAACAAGGTATTAATCGGTATCGCTTTAGTGATGACCATTTTTATTATGCGACCCGTTGGACAAGAGATCTATGACGATGCTTTTCTACCCTACGATATGGGGCAGATAGAGCTTCCTGAGGCTGTGGCACGTGGCGAGGTGCCATTGCGTCAATTTATGTTGGCGCAAACCCGAGAAACTGATCTTGAGCAGATGCTAAAAATTGCTGATGAACCTACCACATTAACCGCTGATGAAATCCCCTTTTTTGTACTCATGCCTGCATTTGTATTGAGCGAGTTAAAGACGGCATTCCAGATTGGTTTCCTGCTGTTTTTACCTTTTTTGGTGATCGATCTGGTGGTCGCCAGCGTGCTGATGTCTATGGGGATGATGATGCTGTCGCCACTAATTATCTCTTTGCCCTTTAAATTAATGGTGTTTGTGTTAGTCGATGGTTGGTCGATGACGGTGAGTACCTTGGTGGCAAGTTATGGTTAGCGCATTGTTTAATCGTAATATTTGTCCGCAGAGAGATTGTTGATGAAGACAGTTAATAATGATGAAACACTTAATATTTCAATCATAGACATGATTTACCTGACGTTGAGTTTATTGGTGTCAGCGTTAGTTATATTCAATGATTGGCCGGCAGTGATTAGCTTTTTGATCAATAGAGTCGCTTAGCGCAATGGGTGTAAATGAACTCACAGCGCTATTTGCTGAAGCTATCTTTCTTGTCGTCGCTATGGTGGGCGTTTTGGTTGTACCAGGGTTAATGGTCGGCTTGTTTATTGCGGTTTTTCAAGCAGCGACTCAGGTGAATGAACAAACTCTTAGCTTTTTACCAAGGCTGGTGATCACTTTATTGATGGTTGTGTTTGCGGGAGAGTGGTTGCTGATGAAAATTTGCGACTTTTTTGATCGCTTATTTCTAAATATTCCCCATCTTATTGGCTGAGGACGAATAGCTTGTTATCGCTTACCTCAATCCAGAATAGCAGTGTTATCGAAACCTCTTATTGGCTATGTATGGCTCGTTTACCGTTATTGAACCTAGTCCATCTGGAGGCTGCTAAAGCTTACCGGATAAGGAGGCATATTTGCTGTCACTGACCTCTGTCCAGATAAGTACTTTTATTGGTACGTTTTGGTGGCCATTTTGCCGCATTATGGGGGCATTTATGGTGATGCCTTTTCTGGGTAATAACTACATTCCTGCCACGGTTCGTATCCTATTAGCTCTTAGTATATCGGCGCTAATCGCCCCTATGCTACCGCCTTTTCCGGAGGTTGATGCAGTCTCTTTTCAGGCATTGATATTAGGGCTAGAACAATTGCTAATTGGTTTTATGCTGGCACTATTCTTGTCCATTATGATCCATGTTTTAACCTTATTTGGCGCGATGATGTCGATGCAAATGGGCTTGTCGATGGCGGTGATGAATGACCCGTCCAGTGGTGGCTCAAACCCCATTCTTGGACTGTGGTTTATGTTATATGGCACGCTGTTATTTTTAGCACTAGATGGCCATTTGGTGGCCATTGGCATCTTAGTGGATAGTTTTAGGTTGTGGCCAATTGGGATGGGCGTGTTTGATTTACCCTTAATGGGACTCATTGCGCGTTTCTCTTGGATTTTTGCCGCCGCTTTTATGTTGGCACTGCCTGCTATTCTGGCCATGTTAGTGGTCAATCTTACCTTTGGTGTATTGAGCCGCGCTGCACCGTCATTAAATGTATTCGCCTTAGGCTTTCCTATGTCGATGTTGATGGGGTTGCTATGCGTATTTTTCTCATTCAGTGGATTACCGACTCGTTATAGCGACCTCTGTTTAGATGCGTTATCTGCTATGTACCAGTTTATTGGTGGTACAGCGTGAGCAATAAAGACTCTGGCCAGAGTAAAACAGAAAAAGCGACCCCGCAGAAATTAAAGAAGGCCCGTGAACAGGGGCAGGTTCCACGCTCAAAAGATCTGGCTTCTTCGGCGTTGATCATCGGGTGCTCTCTATTACTGACAACAACGGCTGATTGGATTGCCGCTAAGGTTGCAGCAATGACACGAATCAATATGTCATTTACCAAAGCGCAGCTGGATGAGCCCGGAATGATGACGCGCCATTTAGCCTACTCCCTATTGGAAGTGTTAAATATTCTTGGGCCACTGTTTTTGATGGTGGCGTTAATTGCCATGGTGGCTGGCGCTATGCCGGGGGGGCCGATACTTAACTTTAACAATGCTAACTTTAAATACAGCCGTATCGACCCGATTGCTGGATTGGGGCGGATGGCGTCGGTTAAGTCGTTGGTTGAGTTGGTAAAATCCATTCTAAAAATAGTCTTGCTTATTGGTATCATGCTGCTGTTTTTGCAGAAGAACTTTCAAGCCTTGATGGCAGTGAGTCAGCTGCCTATCGACGAAGCCGTTACGCGCGGTATTGAGATGTTGAGTTTGGCTATGCTCTATATGGGGTTAGGTCTGCTGGTGATCACTTTTATCGATGTGCCGTATCAGTATTGGCATCATCATAAAGAGCTAAGAATGTCACTGCAAGAAGTGAAAGATGAGCATAAGCAGCAAGATGGTAAACCTGAAATCAAGGCTAAGATCCGCCAAATGCAGCAACGTCTTAGCCGTTCACGAGCCGATATTTCGGTGCCTAAAGCCGACGTATTATTAGTTAACCCAAGTCATTATGCGGTCGCGCTTAAATATGACATGACCAAGGCTGATGCGCCTTATGTATTGGCTAAGGGCACCGATGAGTTAGCGCTCTATATGCGTGATATTGCTAAGCGTAGTGGGGTCGAGGTCATTGAATTACCACCACTGACTCGTGCCATCTACTACTCGACTCAAATTGAACAGCAGATCCCAGCGGGCTTATTTGTCGCTATCGCCCACATTCTGAGTTATGTGATGCAACTGAGAGCGGCAAGACAAGGCAAACAGGCTAAGCCTGAGCCTTTGCCACACTTCTATATTCCTAAAAATTTACAACATGATTAAAGGTTATTTGTATTAATGAACTGGTTTAAGCGTACTTTTGCCGGTAGCCCAGGCTATATCGGCATTCCAATCATGCTACTTGCAGTCTTGGCTATGGTGATCTTGCCATTGCCGCCATGGTTATTGGATATCTTATTTACCTTCAATATTGTGCTCGCAGTGATGGTGCTATTGGTGGGTGTTTCAATTCGTAGGCCATTAGAGTTTTCGGTATTCCCGACCGTCTTGCTGCTTGCGACTTTACTGCGTTTAACGCTAAACGTGGCCTCGACTCGAGTGGTATTGATTGAAGGCCATGAAGGGGGAGATGCTGCAGGTAAAGTGATTCAGGCCTTTGGTGAGGTGGTGATCGGCGGCAACTATGTTGTCGGTGCGGTGATTTTCTTAATCTTGATGATCATTAACTTTGTGGTGATCACCAAAGGTGGCGAGCGAATTTCAGAGGTGTCGGCACGTTTCACCCTAGACGCTTTGCCCGGTAAGCAGATGGCAATTGATGCCGACCTGAATGCCGGTGTATTGTCACAGGATCAGGCCAGAGATAGACGTCAAGAGGTTGCGCGTGAAGCCGACTTCTATGGCTCGATGGATGGTGCCTCTAAGTTTGTGCGTGGTGACGCGATTGCCAGTATTTTGATCTTAGTGATTAATATGCTCGGTGGTTTGGCGATCGGTATTTTCATGCATGATCTCAGCACCAGTGAAGCATTTAAGACCTATGCATTATTGACGATTGGTGATGGCTTGGTAGCGCAAATACCGTCGTTGCTACTCGCAACCGCTGCCGCAATTATCGTAACGCGTGTCTCTGATGCTGAAGAGATGCCAGAGCAATTGCGTCAGCAGTTGTTGGCAAACCCTAAAACGTTAGTCACCTCAGCGGGGGTCATGTTTATTCTTGGCATCGTGCCTGGTATGCCAACGTTTGTGTTCTTGTCATTTGCTGTCATCTTAGGATTTGTGGCTTGGAAGCAGAGTCAACTTCAGCCAGAAATTGCTGAATCTAAAGTAGAACAATTACGGGAAACTAGCCTAAGTGAACCTTCGGCGCCGAGTTGGGACGCATTACCTTATACCGATTTAATCGAGGTACGTTTAGGTTATCGCTTGGTGCATTTAGTTGAGCGCAGCAAAGGCGCTGAACTGCAAAAGCGTTTAACCGGGATTCGTCGCACCTTGTCTGAGCAGGCGGGTTTTTTGCTGTCTGAAGTGCGGGTTCGCGATAACTTGTCGCTGGCTCCCAATGCATACCAGATTAATTTGATGGGGAACCCGGTCGTTACCTCAGAGCTGGAACCTGAACGTCTAATGGCGATTAAGAGTGGCCCTGTGTTTGGTGATATAGATGGAGTCATCACCAAGGAGCCAGCCTATCAGATGGATGCCATCTGGATTGAGCAAGACAATAAAGCTAAAGCGCTAAACCTTGGGTACTCCGTGGTGGATAACGCTACGGTTATTGCAACTCATGTGAGTAAGCTTATTCGTGAGTCGTTGCCTGATATGTTGCAGCATGATGATGTGCTTGCCTTGAGTGACCGCTTAGCCAAGCAAAGTCCAAAATTGGCTGAGTCACTCAATAGCGCCCTAACGCCAATTTTACAGTTGAAGGTGTATCGTTTACTGCTTAAAGAGCAGGTGTCGCTGAAAGATATTCGCACCATTGCCACCACTTTGCTTGATTGCAGTGAAAATAGTAAAGATCCTGTGTTGCTTGCAGCCGATGTACGCTGCGCGCTGCGTCACTCTATTTTGCATTCTATTGTGGGTACTGAGCCTAAGCTCAATGTCATGACTCTGGCACCTGAACTAGAACAAACTCTGATGTCAGCGCTTAATCAATCTCAGCAGCAAGGTAAAGGCTCGCTCGATAGTTTTCCGGTCGATCCTCAATTGCTGGCCCAGTTGCAGCAACGTATGCCGCAGTTATTGGCGCAAGCAAAAGAGCATGGCCACAGTCCGCTATTGTTGGTGTCACCGCAATTACGGCCTATCTTGGCTCGCTATGCGCTAGCCTTTGCTCGGGGGCTACATGTGCTGTCTTATAATGAGATCCCAGAGACTCGGGAGCTAATGGTTGCAGGGCAGTTAGGTTAATTGAACACAAAAAAGGGATAGCGTCGCGCTATCCCTTTTTTAATTTTGGATTAAACGTTAGCGTGTTTGCTGTAGAAAGCTGAGCAATACGTTGAGCGCTTGATTACGTGGCTTATCACGTTCCATAAAGATCTCATGGCGGGCATAAGGGATTTTAGTCAGCTTACATAAGCCGTTAATCGCTCGTTTTTGCGCGCGATTATCGACGATTGTGTCTTCTTCCGCTTGCAGGATCAGTAAAGGGATTTGACTATTTCGTGCGGCATCTTCCGCTCGTGCGGCTGCGTCGATTGATTCGACCAACCAATGATTAGTCGGTGAGCCTAACTGCAGTTGTGGGGTTTTCTGATACAGTTCACGATAATCGTCATAACGCAGTTTACTATTTGTCAGGTCGTTCTTATCAAATGGCTCGGCATGGTATCCCTTGCCGCCCAAGATATAGTTGGGTTGCTGATGGTTATCGAGCAATGAGGCTAACCCGCGGATAAAACCTCTAGGCAGAGGCAGTTTTATGCCGTACATAGGGGCCGAAAATACTGCCGCTTTAAAGGTTGCTGGATGCTGCTGTAGATACAGAGTGCCAATGGCTCCCCCCATAGAGTGGCCAACAAGATAATAGTTTTCGCTTGGTATTGGTTTCACAATATGAGTGACAAATTCTGCGAAATCGTCGATATATCGCTGGAACTTGTCGATATATCCCAGATGCGGATTAGCGGTCGTGCGTGCCGACAGGCCCTGACCTCGATGATCGATTGCAAATAAACTATAGCCTTGCTGGTAAAGATCAAACATCAATTCTTTATACTTTAGGTAAGACTCCACCCGACCATTGCTAAGGACAATGGTGCCAATGCTATTCGGGTGAGTTATTTTGGCGTAAGCCAAAGTGATGTCGTCACGAGTCTTAAATGTGGCTTGGGTGACCTGTTGCCAAAAGACTTTTTGCTCAGGACTATTTAAATGGTGCTCAGATGAAAAATTGGCAATTTGCGTATTCGTCATATAAGCCTCTGTAGCTATCGACATGGCATAAGTTCTATTAGGTGATCTTGCATGCAGTGTAACAAACTTGTTCGATAGATTGGCAGAGACGAATTAAGATTAATCAATAAATAAGGCCGCAAGCGCGGCCTTATTCTATTGTGGGTAAGTTTAGATTTGTGCTTTCTGTTGCTCGATAAAATCGTTTATCTGCTGCTCCAGTATCGACATAGGTACAGACCCATTTGCTAATATGGCGTCATGGAAGGCGCGAATATCGAAGTGCTCACCGAGCTCAGCTTCAGCCTGAGCGCGCAGACGTTTAATTGTCAGTTCGCCAATCTTGTATGACAGGGCTTGTCCTGGCCAGTTAATGTAGCGGTCAATCTCTGTGGTGACGTTATGCATCGACAATGCTGTATTGCTGGCCATAAAGTCTATTGCTTGCTGGCGAGTCCAGCCCTTAGCGTGCATGCCGGTATCGACGACTAGACGCGCAGCGCGCCACATTTCGTAGGTTAAGCGGCCAAAGTTGCTATAAGGGTCTTGGTAGAAACCAGCTTCTAGGCCGAGATATTCAGAATACAGCCCCCAACCTTCACCAAAAGCCGAGATATAACTGTAGCGGCGAAAATCTGGCAGGTTGGTTAGCTCTTGGTTTAGAGCTATCTGCAGGTGATGCCCAGGCACTGCTTCGTGTAGGGTTAGCGCTTCCATTTCGTATAGTGGACGTTTATCTAGGGCATAGGTATTGACCCAGTAATAACCCGGCTCATCATCGCGGCTTGAACCTGAATAGCGTCCAGTGGTGTATTTAGGGGCGATTTGTGCAGGAACAGGTTCAATACCGTAAGGCTGACGCGGTAGTTTGCCAAAATACTTTGGCAGCATGGCATCGGCTTTCTTGGCGATAAAGGCCGCTTCTTTTAGCAGTTCTTCTGCTGTTTTAGGGTAAAACTGTGGATCGGTTCTTAAAAAGTGCAGGAACTCGGCAAAACTGCCCTCAAAGCCAACTTGTTCGATGATTTGCTGCATCTCACCGCGAATGCGCTTCACTTCTTGTAAGCCTAGTTGATGTACTTCATCTGATGTCATCGCTAAAGTGGTGTAATAGCGTACGCGGTTTTCATAGAGGGCTTCACCCTCGGGAAGATCATAGGTGGCGATGCTTATCCGGGTGTTAGGAATATATTCGATGGTGATGAAATCGAAGAAGGCCTGGTATTGGGGCAACACTGTGCTTTGGATTAAGGTGCGACCTTGCTGCGTTAATTGGGCTTTTTCTGCCTCGGTAAAGTGCGATGGATACTGAGTAAATGGTTTGAAGTAACCACTGTCTTCAACTGGCACGATAAAGGCTGTAATGCTGGTTTCAAAGCCTTTTAGCGTCGCTTTAGCTGGCGTGATACCGCTTGCGAGTCCCTGCTTTAACCAATAGATTTGCTGCTCAAAATAGTTAGGCAGTGCTTGCAGTTGCTTAATATAGTTTTGATAGTCTTCGACTTTAGCAAAGCGTCCCTTAGCTATCGAGGCGATATAGGCATGAAATCCTCCTTCGGCCGATATGGGCATGTAATGATCTTTGTAGCGATATTGGTCAACATCGTTTTGCAGTTGGTCTTGCAGGATCTGCGCGTTAATTGCATCTTCTTTACTTAAGCTATTTTTGTCTATCTTTACTAATTGCTGCAACAACACTTGCTTGCGCTGATCGAGTGCTTCAAGTGTGGCGGGGGACAAGTCTTGTAGCTTTCCGGCTGCACTCTTGTTACCCAGTGAATAGGCGAAGCTTGGGCTTGAGTCTAAGGAGATTTGCCAAGCGGCATCGATAAGTGATTGTAGCTGGGTATTACTGGCAACTTGTTGGGTGCTGACACCTTGTTGTGGGGCGGTTGTTGTCGTAGTTTGGCAGGCACTTAGGCCTAATACCAACACAGAGGGAAGTAGGTACTTATACATAAACTGTCCATTATTGTTTTAATTTTCAGCTTGATTATGCCGTCACAGCTTACAAAGATCACCAATGAAAATTAAACTAAATGTGACTAGAAGTGTTTGCAGGTTTGGGGGAAAGGAGTCACTAAGAGCATTTTTGGACTTATAGATACAAAAAAACCGGCTAATGCCGGTTTTTTTTGTATCTAACGCAAGATTAGATAACGCGAGAGAACTGCTGTTGTCTTGCTTTCTCACGGTAGTAAACATCGAAACAGATGCAGATATTACGGATCAATAGGCGGCCTGTTGGGCTGATAGTGATCTTGCGGTCTGTGATGTCGACTAATTTATCATCGATAAAGGTTTGCAGCAGCTTTAAATCTTCTGCGAAGTACTCTTCGAAGTTGATGTTCAGCTTCTCTTCAATTAACGCCATATCGAGGTCGAAGTGACAGATTAGCTGCTTGATAACTACACGACGAATTTCATCGTCACGGTTTAAGCTACAGCCTTTCCAGAGCGCATGACCATTAGCATCGATTGATTCGAAGTATGGGCGAATGTCTTTTTGGTTCTGTGCATAACAATCGCCAATTTGGCTGATTGATGACACACCAAGACCTAACAGATCACACTCTTCTTGAGTCGTGTAACCTTGGAAGTTACGGTGCAGACGTCCTTCGTTCTGTAAGATTGAAAGCTCATCATCTGGCTTAGCAAAGTGGTCCATACCAATGTATTGGTAACCCGCCCCCGTTAAGGTCTCGATAGTTTGATGCAACATATCAAGCTTTTGCTGTGGCGACGCTAAGTCTTCATCTTTAATCTTACGCTGCGCCGCAAAACGTGATGGCAGGTGAGCGTAGTTAAATACAGATAGGCGATCTGGATTCAAATCTAGAACGCGTTGCATGGTTTCAGCAAATGTTTCAGGCGTCTGGTGTGGCAAACCATAGATCAGGTCGATGTTAGTTGAAACAAAGCCTAGCTCTTTGGCGCGCGCCATCAGGTCGAAGATAAACTGCTCGTCTTGCTCGCGGTTTACTGCGATCTGTACCTTCTTATTGAAATCCTGAACACCGATAGAAATACGGTTGAAACCGGCTTCTTTAAGGGTGTCTAGCATTGAAAGTTCGATTTCACGTGGATCGACTTCAATTGAGTATTCGCCCACATCGGCAACATTAAAGTTGGCTTTGATGAGTGCTGATAGCTTAAGGATTTGCTCAGGCGTTAGGAATGTCGGTGTACCGCCACCCCAATGAATTTGGGTCACTAAATAATCTTTAAACAGAGGTGCACGTTTAACGATTTCTGCCGCTAGGTATTCAATATACTGATCGGCTTTATGCTGGTGACGAGTGATGACTTTATTGCAGCCACAGTAGTAACAAAGCTTGGCGCAGAAAGGAATGTGAATATACAGTGAAAGTTTGTCACTCTTGCTGTTCTTAATCGAAGTCAGCAATTTTTCCTCGGTAAACGAATCATCGAATTCCAAGGCCGTCGGATAAGAAGTATAACGTGGACCGCTATAATTGTACTTTTCGATCATTGACTGATCCCAACTAATTGGGGTGGGCTGCTTCAAGGCGTGTCCTCCGGCGTATAGTTTAGCAACATGTGAAGTATGCATGGTTATTTGTTGAATAACCTTGATCCATGTTGTAAAAATTTAATGTGGGTAGCAAAGTATGACTGAATATCGCTGAAAATAAGGTATCTGTCTGTGCTCTTTAGAAGATTTTGTGCACAGACTCACCCTATATAAGCAAAATAGGCCATATCTGCGACTTAGATTCGGCCTTTAATGACTGCAAGCTCTATGTCGTCTTCAGCTCTAGTGGAGTGATTCTGACTTAAATTCACTCAGTAGTTTGGCTTCTTCGAGGATTTTTGCCTCTAATTCACCTTCTGAACGCATGCGAGCGTAATCTAGCTTCATGCGCTGCTGTTTATCTAAGCTTTTACGCTGTTCTTTGATTGGATGCGCTTTGATGACGTCGAAATGGGCAAACGTAGCTGGGTATTGGCTCTCAACAAGCTCAGCCATACCGATGAGTTGAAAAAGCTTTGCGATACGCATTACGCCTTCAGATAACTCACAGCGCTCTTGTAGCATAGCGGTTGCGATATATCGGATATTGTCGAGCAGTTCGTCTGATTTGGCTTTAGCGGCTTGTGCTTGCTCTTGTTCGCGTTTTAATTGGCGCTGTTTTTGTTTGCGAACTTGAATAAGCAGGTAGGTCGCATAAGCAGTCAGCGCGATGATGATAAGTACGCCGAGCACAATAAAGGCAGTTGTCATACTAAACCCTAGTTGGTAGGAGTGAGATACAGGTGGTGATTATGGATAAAAAAATGGCATCAATAAAGATGCCATAGATTTTATATATACGAATTTAGTCTTTGTCGAAGTAGTCTTTTAACAGATCTGCACCAGACTCGAACTTATCAAATAGGTCGTCATCACTAACGGCCTTTTTGTTTTTCGGCGCATGGTCTTCTTCGTCATTAATGCCGAGTCTGTCCATTAGGGCTTCAATTTGGTTTAACTGCTTGTTTAACCAAGTTTGATCGTCTTGACTGAGATTTTTACCTTCTTCAAGCATATCGAGTAGGCTATTGAGTCTTGGATCTTCCTCAAGCTTCAATAATTTCTGCTCATCAGTCAGTTTCGGCCCTTTTGGCTTCTTCTCAACTTTCACTTCAGCAGCGATATTCAGTTGAACTGGCTTTTTGCTGCCGTGACGTGGGTCTGCATTCTTAGCTTTACCACCGTTAGCTTGGCTTTCAATCATCGAAGCGTTATGACGACTTCCCGCTTTATTGCCAGCAACTTGTTTTTTGCCTGCAAGAACTCGATCTTTCTTCTTGGTTCTTGGGGCTAATTTAGGAGCATTTTCGTTGCTCTTACGCGTTTTCTTACTACGGGACATGATTGCTTATCTCGATAACTTTAAAGACTCTATTGCTGCAAAGCGGCTTAGCTCATGCAACAACGGAAGTTTGGTCGCGTGTTATATCAGATCCTGATGGTTTTTGCACCAGAATGAGATCATTTGCTGCAAATAATAGCTTAAAACCGACCTTGTTTGCTAGGAACTCAAAGGTTGCTTGTTGATAAAAGCTGACGTGAGTCAGATTATTCTTATGGTGCCACTTATCAAATGCACTCAATTGACTGAGTAATGGTGTGCAAATTGCCATCCAGCCACCGGGTTTAAGTAAGTGGCTAAGCAGCTCCCATTCTTTATAGGGAAAGCGGAAATGCTCAAACACTCGATAGCAGCAGATGAAGTCATATTCTTGCTTAAGGGAACGGTTCCACGGTGCAAGACAGGGGTCATACTGGTTGAGTTGATGACCTTTTTTACTGATTTTCAGTAAGGTTTTGCTATCTAGAGTGCGGCCAAAGTTAAGGCCTAATAAAGGTGTGTGCCCATCTTCACACTGCTCGATAAGCTCCAGGATAAAACGCGCGAGTGATTTTTGTTTATTACTGGCTAGTCGGTACTTTTGCTGCTCAGCGCTAGGGGGGAGGTGTGAGTTAGCGTCGGCAAATACCAGCTGGCATTGGTGGCAATGATACAGGCAGCGCTTTTTGTCGGCGAAAAACCGTACGGTATTATCACTATGACAAAGAGGGCATCTGCGCATATATTAGCTAAACCAATGACTTAATTAATTTGAGTATAAATGAAGATAGTAGAGCGAGAAATAAAAAAAGGCGACAGATTAATCTGTCGCCTCTATAAAAGTGCCAATCGGCACCAATTCTGATTTCAAGTATCCATACTTGCTATGTGACTATCCCGGTCAATATCCATCTTATTTTTTGTCTGCTTTCCATGCATGTCTTTTAGTTGGTGGTCTTCCCGACACTTTATTTTTAGACCTGTCGCCTTCCTGACAACAGTTTCCGTAGATGGTCTTTAAAGACACATCCTAATTTTTATTCGTCCATCCAATGACGCCTAAGTAACCATCCCTGTATATTTTTTTAAGTATCTTCCAGTGATAACAAGCTTCCCGCAAGTGCATCCTAAGCAATAGCTTCCTATGCTGTATCTGTATCCTACAAATACGTTCCTGTTGGTGCTGTTTCTCTGAATGTAAGGTTTAATACTAAATAGCGATATTGGCCTTCCTAACCAATCCTTACTAAAATTCTTACGACCTGGACTTCAAATTGAAATCTCGACTCTTATTATTTTTAGAGAGTGGTCTCAATAATATTATTATTATTTAGTTAATTTATTCTTATATCTTAAATGTACAAATACCGAAATCTGATAGTTATTATTAAATAATTTATTGTACTAACAGTTGGGTTCATCTCGGTACGGGGGCTATTTAAACCTAAATCTGTGATCTCTGTCAAGAGGGTTTTGCGCGTAGTTTACGTAAACGTAAACATAATGATATAAAAAAGGACGGGTTTGCCGTCCTCTTAAGATGTAGCTAATATTTACTTAAGGCTTGATATATATTTAGATAATGCGTCAATGTCATCGCTATTTAGCTTTTTCGCGATGTCTTGCATCATGCCATTTAAGTCGTTGTTACGATTTGTATCGTGGAACTTATTTAGCTGGATCTTGATATAATTGGCATGTTGGGCATCGATTGCAGGGAAGCCTGCAAGTTCAGCACCTTTACCACCTGGTCCGTGACACGCAATACACGCTGTGATGCCACGTGCTGCATCGCCATTCTTATAGAGTTGCGCACCGAGCTCTGGGACATCTTTAACTTCGATATCTTTCTTAGCTTGGCTAGCATAAAATGCAGAGATATCCGCAATGTCTTGATCGCTAAGCGCGACAGACATGCCACCCATGATAGGGTCCATACGACCTTCTTTTCCGCCAGTCTGTGCTGCACTGCGGAAATCATGTAATTGTTTTTCTAGGTATGTACTGTGTTGACCAGCAAGGTTTGGGTACATGTCTATCATGCTGTTGCCGTCAACACCGTGGCAAGCAGAACAAACGATGGCTTTAGTTTTTCCGGCTTCGGCATTTCCTTCTGCCATTGCAGGTGAAGAGATTGTGGCTAAAACAGACAGCGCAAGAGCTAACTTTTTCATGGCGTTCCAACTTCTTATTAAAATATTTGTCTTGAGCTTACTAGGAAGACCCGCAAGCGTGATAAAATGTATTTTATGTGATCGGGGTAATATTTTACACGAAATTGTGAAAATGTAAGCAACTCTTCGATATTTAACCAAGTTAGTTGAAAAAAGTTTTGGAGTTAATTGTGAGTGAATCTCGTATCGATTTCCGTAAAGCAGAGTTTTTAATTAGTGCGCCAGATATTGCGCACTTGAATGAATACCTCCCTGGCGACGTTGGGGTAGAAATTGCGTTTGCGGGTCGTTCTAACGCGGGTAAGTCGAGTGCACTGAATTTACTGTCGGAGCAAAAAATTGCTCGAACCAGTAAAACACCTGGACGTACGCAGTTAATTAACGTTTTTAAGTTGGATAAGCACCGCCGTCTGGTCGACTTACCAGGTTATGGTTTTGCTCAAGTACCTTTAGCACTTAAACTTAAGTGGCAGCAGGCGTTGGGTGAATACTTGCTTAAGCGTGATTGTTTGAGCGGCGTTGTCGTACTGATGGATATTCGTCATCCGCTAAAAGATCTTGATATGCAGATGATTGAGTGGGCCGTTGAAAGCCATATCCCTGTTTTAGCGCTATTAACTAAAGCTGATAAGCTTGGTCAAAGCGCCAGAATGAAGATGGTTAACGAAGTTCGTAAGAAACTGAGCAACTTCGAAGATGCTGTAAAGGTTGAGCCTTTTTCTTCATTAAAAGGAATTGGTAAGAGCAAGGTGCTCGGTATTCTTGATGGTTGGTGTAAGCCTGAATGGTTGATGCAACAAATTCAAGCCGATGCGATAGCTGCTCAATCAGAAGCTGGCAAAGAGTAACTTTTACGTCAGGCCAAACTGATACATAACGCTCCTTTTAAGGGGCGTTTTTTTTGGTATTTTTTTAGGAAAAATAGTGAAAATGAGGCAAAAAAAAACCGACGGAAAAACCATCGGCGTAAAATAGCTCTTTTGGGGAGAAGCTAAATTCAACAAGACTCAAGTTCAATCAAACAGTGTTGATATCGCTCAATGAACACAGCATAACTCGAATTTTATTCAATTTAAAGTAATTACTCTAAAATTTATTTCAGACGAAAAAAAGCCCCAGCAAATTAGATTTGCTGAGGCGCCATAATTTGGCCATTTACTACAGAGTAGTAAACGTAAAAAAAAGGTCTGAAAGATAGAACATCTTAACCTCTGTACCCTACGCAGAGAATATTACTCCATTAACCGCTATATGAAAAACTGTTTTTGTAAAAAACACACAATAATGTGATGGATATCTCAACTTGTGCTCAATAA
This sequence comes from Shewanella sp. 0m-8, assembly GCF_052977265.1. Taxonomy (NCBI): domain Bacteria; kingdom Pseudomonadati; phylum Pseudomonadota; class Gammaproteobacteria; order Alteromonadales; family Shewanellaceae; genus Shewanella; species Shewanella sp. 0m-8. Next base: position 46,140 of record NZ_JBRIMB010000015.1, read on the forward strand.
AAGCACAGTTATTGATCGAAATATTTCATATAAACATCTAATTTTAAAGTTGATACTTGCTGTTCTAGCTTAAAAATATCACAGCGGTTCTGGCGCGGCTCTGAGAGTGTATAGTGCTGCAAAAAATAGGGTGGGAAGAAGAGATAAAAAAGCTGACAGTGTGGGACTGTCAGCTAATGTCATTGCGCTTAATTTGATTGGCAGCAAATTAGTGAGCTTGTTCCCAGTTGTCACCAAGTCCAGCTTCTGCGAGTAGTTCTACATCGAGTTTTGCCGCAGCGGCCATTAGCTCACACACCTTAGCTTGTAAGCTGTCTGCTTTTGCTTCATCGACTTCAAACACCAATTCATCGTGTACCTGCATGATCATGATGATTTCGCCGTTTGTTTCAGTTTCAATCCAGTTGGCAATATTGATCATTGCCTTTTTGATAATGTCAGCAGCTGTGCCTTGCATAGGTGCGTTGATCGCAGCACGTTCGGCCGCTTGTCTGCGCATAGCATTTCTATCTTTAATAGCAGGTAGGTAAAGACGACGACCAAATAGTGTCGATACATAACCGAGATCGGCTGCTATAGCGCGGGTTTCTTCCATATACTTGAGCACGCCTGGGTAGCGCTTAAAGTAAGTGTCGATATAGCTTTGTGCTTCAGCGCGAGGAATATCAAGCTGCTTGGCTAAGCCAAATGCCGACATACCATAAATTAAACCGAAGTTAACCGCTTTCGCGCGGCGACGCTGATCTGAGCTTACCTCGCTAAAATCGACATCGAAGACCTCTGCCGCAGTTGCTTTATGGATATCTTTTCCTTCGGCAAAGGCGGTGAGTAGCCCCTTGTCTTGTGATAGGTGAGCCATAATTCTAAGTTCGATTTGCGAGTAGTCGGCCGCGAGGATCTTTTTACCCTCAGGTGCGATAAATGCGTGGCGAATGCGGCGCCCCTCTTCGGTACGAATTGGGATGTTCTGCAAGTTAGGTTCACTTGATGACAAACGACCCGTGGCTGCATTCGCTTGATGATAGCTAGTATGTACTCGACCTGTTTGAGCATTAACCATCAATGGTAGTTTATCTGTGTAGGTGCTCTTTAGCTTTGCAAGGCTACGGTGCTCTAAGATGATCTTAGGTAGCGGGTAATCTAGCGCAAGCTCAACCAGCACTTCTTCTGCTGTTGACGGCGCACCCTTAGGGGTTTTCTTGATAATCGGGTAGCCGAGTTTTTCAAAAAACAATTCTTGTAGCTGCTTGGGAGAGCTGAGGTTAAATGCTTGGCCTGCGATCTCGTGAGCCTTGTGTTCGAGCTCATCAATTTTGCGCGCTAGCTCTTCACTTTGTTGACCTAGCAACATGCTATCGATCAATACACCCTGGCGCTCGATATTCGATAAAGTATTGATCAGTGGCAACTCAATATCAGTGAATACGCTGGCAAGTTTTGGCAGTTTTTCTAGTCTCGACCAAAGGTGCTGATGCAGGCGCAGGGTGATATCGGCATCTTCTGCGGCATATGGCGCGGCTGTTTCAAGTGGAATTTGGTTAAAGGTGATCTGTTTAACCCCTTTACCTGCAATTTCTTCGAAACTGATGTTCTTGTGGCCAAGGTACTTAAGCGCTAAATCATCCATATTGTGCTTTGAAGCGACAGAGTTAAACACGTAAGACTCAAGCATGGTGTCAAATTGTACACCGCGTAGGGTAATTCCTGCATTAGCCAAAATGCTGATGTCATACTTAAGGTTTTGGCCAACTTTTTTAAGATTTTCATCTTCAAGTAGTGGCTGCAGCTTTTCAAACACAACGGCTTTATCTAGTTGCTCTGGTGCATCAACGTAGTCATGAGCAATCGGCAAATAAGCGGCTTTACCTGCTTCAACCGCAAAAGAGATCCCGACTAGCTTGGCTTCCATGTAGTTAAGGCTTGTGGTTTCCGTATCAATGGCAACCAGCTCGGCAGACTTTAATTTTTCAATCCAGCTGTCGAGTTGTTCTAGGGTAAGAATGGTCTCGTACTCAACTGCGATATCAAGCTTTGCTGCTGGCGCATCATCTTCAGAGTCCGCAGCCGTGGCTTTGTCGCCTTTGTTATCGAGTACTTCTGCTAACCAGCGTTTAAACTCCATCTCACCGTAACACTTAATGAGCTCGTCTTTATTTGCTGGCTCAATTGATAGTTGATGCCAATCTTGCTCAAGCTCTACGTCTAATTTGATGGTCGCTAGTTCATAACTTAGTTTGAGCATATCTGCATGCTCAATGATTTTAGCGGGCATTGTTTTAGAACCACGGAATCCGAGTTCAGGCATTTTCTCTGGAGCCGCTAAAATCTGTTCAACACTCCCCGCTCCGGTTAGCATTGCCAGCGCAGTTTTCTCTCCCACACCAGGTAAACCTGGAATGTTATCGGCTTTATCACCTTGCAAGGCTAATAGGTCGATGATTAATTCCGGACCGACGCCAAACTTTTCGGTAACCTCTGTAGGCCCCATGATGGTGTTGGTCATGGTATTGATTAGTGTGACATTATCATCAACTAACTGCGCCATATCTTTATCACCAGTACTGATAAGAACCGCGCGACCCTCTTTACTTGCTTGAGTTGCGATAGTACCAATCACGTCATCGGCTTCAACCCCTGAAATACACACTAGAGGTAAACCGAGCGCCTTAATGATTCTGTGTAGTGGTTCAATCTGATTGCGCAGATCATCAGGCATTGGCGGGCGCTGAGCCTTGTATTCTGAATACATGTCGTTGCGGAATGTTTTGCCTTTTGCGTCAAACACCACAGCCATTTGTGATGGCTTATATTGGTTAATCAGGCTGCGAAGCATATTGATTACGCCGTAGACGGCACCGGTTGCTTCCCCTTTAGAATTCGTTAGGTGAGGTGGTGCATAGTAAGCGCGGTAAAGGTAAGAAGAACCATCCACAAGAATTAAAGGGTTATCGGCAATTTTAGGCATAGTTTAGTATTCGTTTATCGGTATTCGATGATGGCGCTAGCATGCCATATAAGGGCAATTTCGGCCACGTAAAAATGTTACACAGCCTGTGGATAACTCTGTGAATGGAACAGGGTAACACGATCTTGATAAAAAAGAGGAGTGAGAGCGGTAGCTCTTAAGTTGTTGAAAAATAGCCGATAAAATTAAATGTGTGAAGTGAGTTTTATTTTGGCTATTTGAACTAATTATGTGGACTTTTTATTTTTATGCGTATTTTGAACCCATTCCTTGGTTAAATATTATTCACTTGACAAAGTGTTGACCTAACTTAGCATGATAAATAATCTGATCAAGCGGTTTATTACAAATTTGTTAAAACAATATGATATATAAAGAGGCTTTTTAATGAAAAAAGTAGCAGTTCTTTTGAGTGGTAGCGGCGTTTATGATGGCACTGAGTTACATGAATCAGTTTTAGCGTTATTGGAGATCACTAAAGCCGGTGCAAGTTATCAATGTTTCGCGCCTAATATCCCTCAATACCATGTAGTGAATCATTTAACTGGCGAAGTGCAAGAGGGCGAAAGCCGCAATGTTTTAGTGGAGTCAGCAAGAATTGCTCGTGGTGAAATTAAAGCTGTAGACGAACTGAATATTAACGAATTTGACGCTTTGGTGATCCCCGGTGGTTTCGGTGCAGCCAAGAACTTATGTGATTTTGCGGTAACAGGGGCTGAACATTCGGTTGAGCCGAGTGTTGAACGCTTTATTTCACAATTTGCCAGCGCGCATAAGCCGGTGGGCTTTATCTGTATCTCGCCAATTATGATCCCGAAACTGTACGGCCAAGGAGTATGTGGCACGATTGGTTCAGATGAGGGCACTGCAGCAGCCTTTGAACAGCAAGGCGGACAGCATCATGCCGTTTCTGTTGATGATATTGTGGTTGATGAGCAACACAAAGTTGTGAGTACCCCAGCCTATATGTTGGCCAGTAATATTGTTGAGGCGCACTCTGGGATCAGTAAATTAGTTACAAAAGTACTTGAGATGGCTTAGGGCTTAATATGAATAAAGCTTGCTGCTGTATTCTTTGTTAAGTGGTGATGATTGTTAGCCCGCAAGGAGCGGGCTATATGTTAGCTGTCTGTATAAAGGTGATATTCACGCTGAGTGCGTGCTTTAACATCACGTCAAGCCTCTTAAGCTATAGTTACGGCTAAAACTTGCGGGATTTACTGTCAATAAACCCTTGAATAACGCCAACAAGCAGACCACCAAGATGTGCCCCGTTAGCGATAGACAAGCCAAACATGTCGGTGAAGCCGAGTACCAGCCATAAAAGCATAAAACCGATATAAGCTGGTGGAAGCCCAATACCTGATTCTGGCCGCTTAACTCCCATTATCCACGTGTAACCGACAACAGCATAGACTACCCCCGACAATCCGCCGAAGTTTGGCCCTGCCATATAGTATTGCAAGATGTTAGGCAGAGTACCGCCAACGATGAGCAGAATAAACAGCGGGGTAAAGCCGATTTTATTTTCTATCTTGCCACCCAGGTACCACCACCACAGCAAGTTAAAGATAATATGCATGGCGGAGAAGTGCATTAGGCTGGGAGTAAAGATCCGCCAAAACTCACTTAGCGTTGCTGAAGGTGTCGCACCGAAAAATGATAATTGTTCAAAAATAGGGTTGGCAAACCCAAGACTCATTGCAGCATAGATGACGACACAGGTAAAAAAGACGAGCAGAGTCAGCGGGCCGGCCCCTGTTATAAACTGGCTAACGAGTTGCAGACTCGGATTACCGTAATCAAGCTTGGTGTGAGTATCGCCATTTTCCCAAGATGCTGCGAGATACTTTTCGTCATAGGGGTTATGAATAAAGGCTTGGTATTCACGGTGGGCTCTGTCGAAGTGATTTTGGTCATGGATCATCAGTGCCACACCTTGCTCGGTTGGCATCAGTTCGCAGTCAATGTGAAGCCCTTTTAGGTAGTCAATGAGAGCCTGCGCTGCTCGGCTATTGGGGAGCCTGCCAATCTCGATCATTAATTTACCCTCACGCTGGTTTATAGGTTGGCTTGGTGCCAGGCACTGTATCCGCCATCTAAGCTAAAGACGTCATCAAAGCCTTGCTCATTGAGGTAGGTCGCTGCACTTTGGCTACTAATTCCATGATAGCAAACTACTATGAGCGGCAGATCCATATCGGCATCGCTAATATAGTGGGCCAAGTTGTCATTGGTTAGATTAACCGCGCCAGTAATATGGCCTGCTTCATAGCTTGCCGCATCTCGGATATCGACGATTTGCAGCTCACTTGATTCTGCTTGCATCTGGATAAGTTGATTAACGCTAAGGTGTTGAAACGCTGACATAGTAAACCTGTATTGTTTGATAGATATAACGGGGATGGAATACTCGCAATGACGTATTACAGCCCCTTTGTAGAGTCAATAATTAGCGTTATGTTTAACAGATTAAAAGTTAAACAGGCTAATAATTTAATCCCAGTTTAAGATAACTTTACCAGATTGGCCTGAACGCATTGCATCGAAACCTTGTTGGAACTCATCAATACTGTAATGGTGAGTGATGATTGGCGAGATATCTAGGCCTGATTGGATAAGACTGGCCATCTTGTACCAAGTCTCAAACATTTCACGGCCATAAATGCCTTTAATGATTAAGCCTTTAAAGATCACCTTGCTCCAATCGATAGCCATTTCGCCACCTGGAATACCTAGCATAGCAATCTTGCCGCCATGGTTCATGGTATCGAGCATAGAGTGGAATGCACTTGGCACACCTGACATCTCAAGACCAACATCAAAGCCTTCAGTCATGCCAAGTTCTTGCATTACATCTTCTAAGCTTTCTTTGGCAACGTTAACGGCGCGGGTAGCGCCCATTTTCTCTGCCAATTCTAGACGGTATTCGTTGACGTCAGTAATCACCACATGGCGCGCACCTACGTGACGACAAACGGCCGCAGCCATGATACCTATTGGACCTGCGCCCGTGATTAGCACGTCTTCACCGACTAGATCAAATGACAGTGCAGTGTGAACAGCGTTACCAAATGGATCGAAGATAGATGCTAAGTCATCCGAGATATCATCTGGGATTTTAAAGGCGTTAAAGGCCGGAATAACTAAGTACTCTGCAAAGGCACCTTCACGGTTTACACCCACACCAGAGGTGTTACGGCATAGGTGAGTACGTCCACCGCGGCAGTTACGGCAATGGCCGCAAGTGATATGGCCTTCGCCAGATACGCGATCGCCAATAGTAAAGCCACGAACCTCTTGGCCCATACCAACGACTTCGCCGACATATTCGTGACCAACAACCATAGGCACTGGAATCGTGTTTTGCGACCATTCGTCCCAGTTATAGATATGAACATCGGTACCACAAATAGCTGTTTTACGGATTTTAATCAGTAGATCGTTATGGCCCACTTCTGGCTTAGGCGCATCAACCATCCAGATGCCTTCTTCAGGCTTTAACTTGCTCAGTGCTTTCATTTTATAACCTATTACAAGCTAGCGTTTGCAGCTTGCTAAATGTCATTCAAGAAGGGCTACATACGTAGCCCTACAGGTTTAATTTTAGCTGATAATGCCCATCTCTTTGGCGATACGGGTAAAGGCTTCAATCGCTTTGTCAATCTGCTCTTTAGTGTGGGCTGCAGACATTTGCGTACGAATACGTGCCTGGCCTTTTGGTACCACAGGGAAAGAGAAACCGATGACGTAGATGTTTTCAGTTAATAGACGGTTAGCAAAATCACCAGCCAGCTTTGCATCGCCAATCATCACAGGGATAATTGCATGGTCAGCCCCACCAAGGGTGAAGCCTGCAGCAGACATTTTTTCACGGAAGTAACGACTGTTTTCCCAAACCGCTTCACGTAGCGCTTGGCCAGACTTGAGCATTTCAAGTACGTGGATAGAGGCGGTGACGATTGAAGGGGCCAATGAGTTTGAGAATAGATAAGGGCGAGAACGTTGACGCAACCAGTCGATCACCTCTTTCTTACCTGAGGTGAATCCACCTGAAGCCCCACCAAGAGCCTTACCTAATGTGCCAGTGATAATGTCGACGCGGTCCATCACTTCACAATACTCGTGAGTACCACGACCTTCTTGACCAACAAAGCCCACAGCGTGTGAGTCATCAACCATGACCAGTGCGCCGTACTGGTCGGCCAGATCACACACACCTTTTAGGTTGGCGATAACGCCGTCCATTGAGAATACGCCGTCAGTGGCGATCATGATGTTGCGTGCGCCCGCTTCTTTAGCTGCTTTTAGCTGCGCTTCAAGATCGGCCATGTCGTTGTTGGCATAACGGAAACGCTTAGCTTTACAAAGACGCACACCATCGATGATAGAGGCGTGGTTTAGCGCGTCAGAAATAATGGCATCTTCGGCACTCAATAAGGTTTCAAACAGACCCGCGTTAGCATCGAAGCACGAAGAATAAAGAATGGTGTCTTCCATGCCTAAGAATTCGCTAAGGCTTGCCTCAAGTGTCTTATGGATATCTTGAGTTCCACAAATAAAGCGCACAGATGCCATGCCAAAACCGTGGGCATCGAGACCGCCTTGAGCAGCTTTGATGAGTTCTGGGTGATTGGCCAAGCCAAGGTAGTTATTGGCGCAAAAATTGATGACTTTATCGCCATTGACTTCAATTGCCGTTTGTTGAGGAGAAACAATGACGCGTTCGCTTTTATATAAGCCTTCGGCTTTTACGTCAGCAAGCTGTTGATTTATCTGGTTGTAGAATGAGGTCTTAGGCACCTTTATTCTCCTTAATTAGCATTATTTTGAGTATTGGAGTGGCGGCATTTTAACCTTAATTTACGCGGCTCTACAGCCTTTTTTTAAGGTATAGCAAGGGATTATTTAGATTAGGGGATAGCTTGAAGTAACATTAGATAAACTAATGCGTTACCTGTGGGTAACTTTTGCCGGTGGGTGGCGACAATTATGAGGCTATGCGGTGGTGATTTTTAGCGTATAGATTATGGCCTATACGCTTGATTTGCTCACTTGAGGATTAAAGCATTTGCGAGCGGTAATGCTCTTCTAGCCTCACAAACGTGGCTTGCGAGCTTGGCGTTGCATAGGATTTAAACAGCATAATCACACGTAATAAACCTTCGTATAGCGACTCTTTAGTGATTGAGCCAATATTTGATTGGGTCTGAGTGAGTTTGTAGCTGATCCAGAAGCTGACTAGCATCTTAATTGTATCGGCCAGTGGTTTTATATCTTCTTGATGGACTGCTAGAAAGCCATCATGGTTTAGTTTTTCTAGTACACCCGTCGAGCGTGCCAATACGTCTTGCTGCGCCTTAAGATAACGATTTTTTAAGGTTTCATCGCGACTAAGGATGTCTGCAAGGTTGGCATACATAAAGCGAAACTGCCATAGGGTGTAAAACATCGCATCGAAGTAGCCAATTAACAGGTCAACATCAACCTCTTTATCGATATAAGGCTGAAAGCCTGATTCTAGGTGTTGCTCATAAAGGCTGAAGATTGAGCGAATGATGTCTTCTTTATTGCGAAAGTGATAATAAAGGTTACCGGGACTGATATTTAGGTGGGCGGCGATATGATTGGTTGTGATAGCTCTTTCGCCGTGTTCATTAAACAACTCTAAACTGGCTTGTACGATTTTGTCACGGGTCTTCATATTCATCCTAAATGATTAATATCCAGTATAATGGTTAAGTCGGCACGTAATAGGCTATTTAAGGGCCTTTCCTTGTGCGCCATCTTGTTTAAATCACACGAGTGTAATTACGTTAAGCTGCGACTATCATGTTAGCATTAGCTTAATTCTTCAAGTAAAACTCACGAAAGTACCCAATTTCATGAATCGCAGCCTTTATTCGATAGCCCTATACTTAATTAGTCCTCTATTGTTGGTTTACCTTGCTGTACGCGCCTTTAAAAGTAAGGACTACCGTGGCCGCTGGGCAGAGCGCTTCGGCTTTAAAAAATTAAATCGGACCGACCTCTTAGTCCATTCAGTATCAATGGGGGAGACCTTAGCGGCGATTCCGCTAATTAAACAGATCCAGCAGCAGCACCCTAAGCTAACTATTACCATTACCACAACTAGCCCAACAGGTTCTGCCGAGGTCACTCGCGCCTTTGGTGATAGTGTGCAGCACTGTTACTTGCCTTTTGATTTGGCATGGTGTGCCAAGCGTTTTGTAAAGCAAGTCGCACCTAAATACTGCATCATCATGGAAACAGAGCTTTGGCCAAACTTGATCCACTATCTCAAGCTATCGGGCGCTAACGTCCTATTAGCTAATGCGCGTTTGTCGCAAAAATCGGCCGAATCTTACCAAAAGTACCATAAACTCACAGCGCCTATGTTAAAGCAGCTCGATGCCATTGCGGCGCAGTCGCAGCAAGCGGCCGAGCGTTTTATCGCCTTAGGTGTAGCCAGTGACAAAGTAACAGTGTGTGGCAGTTTGAAGTTTGATATCAGTATTGATAAACAGCGTATCGACAGCGCTAAATCATTACGTGAGCAATGGCTGGCGACCAATAAACCGGTATGGGTGGCAGGCTCTGTGCATCCTGGCGAGTTTGAGGCGTTAATTCAAGCCCATAAACAACTGCTAGCTTGCGACCCAGATGCGCTCATGGTGATGGTTCCTCGCCATCCTGAGCAGTTTGATGCGGCGGCACAAGCGATTAAGTCGGCAGGGTTAACTCTTGCACGGCGCAGTATTAGTGACCCGGTTTTAGGAAGTACACAGGTGTTGTTGGGTGACACTATGGGCGAGTTACTGACCTTTTATGGCGCCGCCGATCAAGCCTTTGTGGGTGGCTCGATTATTGTGCATGGCGGTCATAATCCGCTGGAACCTGCAGCAATGGGATTACCTGTGATGATGGGGCCACATTACCGTGACTTTAATGAGATCACTGAGTTACTCGAAGCGGCTGGTGGATTAAAAGTAGTTGCTTCATCTGAAGCGTTAGCACAAAACTTGATCCATTTATTCGAAGATAAAACAGCCTATAGTCAGGCGAGTGAAGCGGCAAAAGATGTTGTGGCACAAAACAGAGGCTCACTACAAAAGCAGATGGCCATGGTGGAGGCGTTTATTCGCAGCAGGGCATAATCTCTGTTAGAGCATGGCTTCAGTAAATATTTTGAGCTGACTAGGGCTGCTTGAGCTAAGAGCGATAACCAGAACGAATAGAGTGTAAAAAGGTCTGCAATTAATGCAGACCTTTTTTGATCCAACTAGACAATTGATTCAGCTAGATAATAGGTTGAGCTTGGCTTGATAGGCCAGATGCAGTTGCAGCCAATTTTCTTCGGTAAATGCCAGCGTTGCTAGTTTACTAAGTTCTTTTCTAAAGGAGCGTAGTAAACGGCTCATGTTTGCTTGCTGCCATTGAGTATTTGGCTTTCTAAGTTCGCCGCGGTCAAAATCGATTAAGTAAAACTTGTCATCGCAAATAAGAATATTCTTTGCATTAAGATCGGCATGGTAAACACCGTGATGATGAAACTCTGCAATCGCTTCACCGAGAGTTTGCCACTGCTCAGTGGTCATAGTGGTTGTACTCAGTCTCGCGACTAAGTCTTCAGCACCTTCCACTCGCTCTATGATTAAATCTGCACGATAGAATAGACCTGAGCGCTCGACGTTTGCCGCTATTGGCTTAGGCACTGCAAAGCCTTGCTGGTACAGGGTTTCTAATAAGGCGAGTTCTGCTACCGCGCGAGTTTTTTCTAAACCGGTAAATAGATATTGGTCACGGCTGATTTTTTCTATCAAACCACCACGATAGTAGTGGCGAAGCACCCACTGATTTTGTTCGCTAGCAATGCAACTCGCGTCGACGAACCAAGTGGTATAACGGCCTTTTGATGAGCCTGTTACTGCAGATTTTTCGCGCCAAAAATCGGCACCAAACCAAGTTGGTTCGATATCTTGTGGCGTATTGTGGCAATAAGCGATGCTGCCTTTGGCGGTTTTTTTAAACTTCATAGATAGAATTGTAAGCTAAAGCGTGGAACCTGCAGGCATTCTACATTAAGATCGGTAGATTGCGCCAAATAACCTTCGAGCACTAATGAGCTTATCTACTTCCAGTGACAATCAGAACGCTAAATCAAACAGCATAGATTTAAGCAATGCAGAGTCTTTATGCCTATTAAGGTTGTCAGCAATTGGTGATGTTTGCCATGCGGTGGCAATGGTGCAGGCGATTCAGCGTCGCTATCCACAACTAAAAATTACTTGGATCTTGGGTAAGATTGAATATCAACTGCTTAAGCACCTTGAAGGGGTGGAGTTTGTGATTTTTGATAAATCACAGGGCTGGCGCAGCTATTTTAATCTTAAGCATGCGTTAAAAGGTCGCAAGTTTGATGTGTTACTGCATATGCAGATCGCCCTGCGCGCGACGATTGCCTCATTAGCTATCTCTGCTAAAACTCGTATTGGCTTCGATCGCTTTAGAGCCAAAGAAGGCCAGTGGCTAGTGACAAACCACCATATTGAACCTCAGGCAACACCGCACGTTTTAGATGGTTTCATGGGCTTTGCCAAAGCCGTAGGCGTTACCGACATCGCTCCGCGTTGGAATATCCCAGTACCAGCAGCAGATACCGAATTTGCTCAAGCGCTTATTCCTGACGGAAGTAAAGTTATGGTTATCTGCGCGGCGGCGAGTAAGGCTGAGCGTAATTGGTTACCTGAACGCTATGCTGCTGTCGCTGACTATGCCGCCGAAAAAGGTTACCGAGTCATGCTATGCGGTGGACCTACGCCACTGGAGCGTGAGCTTGCTGAAAATATACAAGCAGCGGCAAAATCGACACTAGAAAACCAAGTGGGTAAAACCTCTTTATTGCAATTATTGGCGATACTCAAGCAAGCAAGTGTAGTATTGGCGCCGGATACCGGCCCAGCGCACATGGCGGTGACCCAAGGTACACCAGTGATTGGGCTATATGCCCATTCAAATCCTGGTCGCACAGGGCCTTATACTTGTTTAGACTCGGTGGTGAGTGTTTATGACCAAGTCATCACCGAGCAGAAGCAAGGTGAGATCCCTTGGGGCACAAGAGCTAAAGGTGAGCATTTGATGGCATTGATCAGTGTTGAACAAGTTATTGAGCAGTTAGATCCTTTGTTGCAACCCTCTGCCGGGTAATTTTTGTTAGTATGCCTACCAACCCAATGCTTCTTTGCAGTCTGATGAGTTGAGTCAATGACCCTAGCCTCTCCAAAATTTTTATTTGTACCTGTATCTTCAGCCGAAGGTATGGGGGAGTATATGCGCTCCTTGATCGTTGCAAATGAAGTTAAGCGCCGTTGGCCTAATGCGACAATTCAATTCATTTTGAGTCGTCACGCGCCTTATGCATCGACTTGCCCCTATCCAGCGGCACTTTTAGACGATACGCCGACAAAGAATATCAAAGCGGTCAATGATTTTATGTCATTCTTTCAACCCGACTTTGTCATCTTTGACGCATCGGGTCGCCGCTCTCAACTGACTCATGCCAATAAGTTGGGCGCGAAAGTTATTTTTCTGAGTCAACATAAGCGTAAGCGAAGTCGTGGCATGAAAGTATTGCGCGCACGAGTGACGGATAGTCATTGGGTCGTGCAACCTGAATTTGTTATTGGCCCCATTAGTTGGCTTGATCGTTTAAAGCTGAAGTTAATCGATAAGCCTGAGCCGACGGTTATTGGTCCCATATTTGTAAACCCCAATTCAGAGCGTCAAGCGGCGCTGTTAAAGGAATACAATCTAAGTGCTGGTGGATTCATTCTGCTCAATGCAGGGTCTGGTGGTCACACAAATAAGCAGGGCTATATTGTGGAAGAGTTTGCACGTGCCGCCGCTGATATCTATCAAGCGACAAGGATCCCGTGCGTTATGGTATATGGGCCAAACTACCCTAATACGATGTTTGATGCTGAAGGTGTTACAGCGATAGATGAGTTAAATCATGGTGATTTTATCGATCTGCTTGATGCTGCTAAAGTTGCCGTATTAAGTGGCGGCGACACTTTGTTGCAGGCTATAGCATTAAAGAAACCCACATTATCCGTAGCAGTATCGAAAGATCAGAACTATCGGCTTAAAGTCTGTAAAGAGCGTGGCTTAACCGTGTGCAGTGATAGTAATGCGGTGCTGATGTTAGCTGGGCTTACTGAATTAATTAGGGTGGAAAATCTAGCCAAACTAGAGAGTGCCTTAGCCCTGTGCAAATGCATTAATGGCCTAGATATAGGCATGGATATCATCACTGATTTATACAGTCATAAATTTGGAGTTCAGTCATGAGAATTGCAATCGCTATTGATAGTTTAGCGGGCGGTGGTGCCGAAAAAGTCATGCTGACACTGGCTAAAGAGTTTACAGAATTAGGGCATGAGCCTCATTTCTTAGTCATGACTGACAATGTAGCTTTTGATATTCCAAGTAGTTTGCCCGTGCATGTTTGTTTTGCTAAAAATGATCGAGATTTTGATCGAGCATTTAGAACGAAGCATGCAGCTGCTCGATTAAAACATAAGATTGAAGAGATTGAAGTTGAAACTGGAAAGTTTGAGCTATTTCTTTCTAATTTAGATAAAACCAATCGATTAATGATCAAAACTAAGGTTTCACCGCTGTTTGTGGTGGTACATGCCTCGGTTGAAGAGGAGTTGGCTCGATATGCAAAACAGGGCCCTTTTGCATACCTGAAGAAGCTTAAGGCTAAAAAGGCATTAAATGGCCAGCATTTAGTGACGGTATCTCAAGGTATTGCTGATGAGATTTTGCAGACTAAGCGTATCTGCCCAGCCTCTATCCAATGTATCTATAACCCCTTTGAATTCGTTGATATTAATGCGCTATCAGAACAAGAGGCGCAAGGGATCCCTAATAACGATTACTTGATCCATATTGGCCGATATGTGAAGCAGAAGCGTCATGACATTCTGTTTCAGTCCATTGCAGCAATGGAAAGCCAAATCCCGGTGGTGCTCTTATGTCACAACCCAAAAAAGGCACTAAAGGCCGCGAAGAAATTCGGTGTTGAGCATAGAGTGATTATTCCTGGGTTTCAGTCTAATCCATTCCCATGGATAAAAAGCGCCAAGGCATTAGTGTTAAGTTCAGATTTTGAAGGTTTGCCAACGGTTTTGATTGAATCATTAGCCTGTGGAACGCCAGTCGTCAGTACCGATTGTCCTCATGGGCCGAAGGAGATCATGACTGGAGAGTTAGCTAGATTTTTGGTTCCACGGCGTGATCCACAAGCGCTAGCTGATAAATTAGATGAAGTTTTAGTTTCACCGCCACAGTTGGCAGAAGTCGATATTTTAGCAAAAGTACAAGCGGCACGGATTGCTCAAGAATATTTGGCATTGGTTAAATAAACATTGAAGAGTTTGTGAGGGGAATTGTTGTGAGTGCAAACAACAAACGTTATCTATTATACATAGCGCAAAATTATTCATATGCCATGTTAAGGCCGTTGCAAGCTGTAATACAGGCGAGAGGCGATGAAGCCTGTTGGTTTCTAGAGGGCAATGAGGTCGATCCTGTCTTCTTGACTGCAACAGAGAAGCGATTGTTAACCATTGAAGAAGTTAAATCTTGGAAGCCTGATGCGGTATTCGTTCCTGGTAATGTGGTTCCCCGCTTTATTCCTGGGATTAAAGTCGGTGTATTTCATGGTTTTAACGCGGGAAAAATGAACCATAGAGGTCGTGAAGACCACTTTGAAATTCGTGATTGTTTCGATCTCTACTGCACTCAAGGGCCTGCAACGACGTTGCCTTTTGAAGAGCTTGCCGAAAAGTTTGGCACCTTTAAGGTTGCTGAAACAGGCTGGCCGACGCTGGATCCTATGTTTCAACAAGGCTTAGAGCGTCCCTATGATGTAGAGGGCGATTCCCGACCTGTTATACTTTTTTGTTCAACATTTTCTCGTAGTTTATCTTGTGCACCAGTAGTTTATGAGCAAATAAAAACATTGTCACAGCAAGGAAAGTGGCGTTGGTTGGTGCAGTTCCACCCCAAGATGAATCAAGATATTGTTGATAAATATAAAGCGCTTGAAAGTGATAATTTGACGTTTGTTGAAACGGATAATGTGTTACCGCTATTGAAAGCGGCCGACGTGATGTTATGTGATACCTCATCGATTTTGATTATGTTTCTGCTGCAGGGTAAACCTGTAGTGACGTTTAATAATCAGACCAATAGCTCTCATCTTGTTAATGTCGAAGTGCTTGAAGATATTGAACCTGCGTTAGAAAAGGTATTGAGTCGTCCGCCAGAACTTATGGCTGAGATTGAGCGGTATTGTGATGATATCCATCCCTTTCGAGATGGTAAGTCGAGTGAGCGCGTTCTTGCAGCAACTGACAAGCTGATTGAAAATGGTATTGAAAATCTTAAGCCTAAACCGATGAATTTGTTGCGTCATCTTAAGATGCGCAAAAAGTTAGGCTATTGGAAGTTTTTTTAGTCAATATATCTAAGTGTGCGAGTGAAGAACTTTTATTATTTTTATCACTTCAGCTCTTTTGACTTGCCTTTGAATGATTTTTGGCACAATGAACTTTCTATACAAAAACGATGTTTAGATTATTACAGTTAATGAACTAGATGAGAATTGCTCCTGAATACAGGAGCTAAAGTTAGATTATTTTGATTTAAAGCATTGCTTGAGCAAAATTAATATCGATAGTAATAAAGTTTGTAAGCATTTTGTAGTAAAGGCTATCAGGGAGCGGGCTAAACTTATCAGTAATTATTGTTTGACTTCATAATTAGCTTTGCAGGTAATGGTTAACTTCGGTCTTGCTCTATTAACCACAGTCCAACATATTTATTAAAGTTCACCTGCGCATAGGTCATGGCAACAATAAATCCTACGCTGCCGTCTAAAAAACCTCTTCGAATAAAGTAGATATGGAAAAAGGTCCACATTCCACGAAGTAGAGCCAGTGCCAATCCTTTTGATTTTTTGCCTTTACGAGCATACTTTTGCGAACCAAGCCATGCGTATTGAGCGGCTTTGTTTAATCCGTGCCCATAATCTCTGTGGGTGTAATGTAACAACAGGCCTTTAAGCTTACCCACTGAGCCTTTCGCCGGGATCACGGTTTCGTGCACTTCATCAAGGGTGTAGCTAGAGCCTTGGCGAAGAAACAAACGTAAAACTGAACGAGCGCTGCGGCCGTGTTTCAGGGTCGTGCCGTAAAGCGTGACTCCCCAGGGAAGACGGTACGATGTTTCTTCGATGCTGTCTTGTGACAATAGAGCTATGAGAGCCTGTTTCATCTCATCATCTAATGCCTCATCGGCGTCAATAGATAATACCCAGTCGCAAGTGGCTTTATCGAGTGCGCGTTGCTTCTGCTTACCAAATCCTGGCCAGTCAGTTATGGTGATGTTGTTGGTGTACTGTTGACAGATATTGACTGTGTCATCGGTCGAACCGCTGTCTAGAACAATGATTTCATTAGCTATATCTATGATCGACTTAAGGCAAGCCTCAACACGATCGGCTTCATTTTTAGTGATTAGAATAACGGATAAACTATATTTTTTCATAATTGTCATCGATAGTTATGAGCGCGCGACACCAATGAAGTTAGTTCGTTATCAGGCTGTCAGTGCGGAGAGTTGTAAGTAATAAAATTATAGATCTTTAATTTTAAAGGAGACAATTTGATAGTGTTTATACCGTATAAACTTGCGCCATCAAAATTGTTCTCATTTATGAAATGTTTGGTTTAACAAGCCTTTGACAGATGTTAAAATAGTTAGCGTCTAACTTTTAAGCAGTCTAAGCCTTATTTCTAATGAAGTCAGAGATATAGGTTTGGAATTTATCGACAGCGTATTTTAGTTGGTATTCCTCTGGTAGTGATTTTCTGTATTGTTCCGGATAAGTTAATGCGTGATTTATGCGCTCAGCTAGTGATTCTCCCTCACGCACAATTCCTGGAAAATCTGCGCCAAGAACTTCTATCGCTCCAATGGTATCAGTTGAAACAATCGGAATATTTAAAGTCATTGCTTCTAATAGCACATAACCCATAGTTTCTGTTTTTGAGCATAAAACTAAACAGCGAGCATGCGATAAAATAGAAAATGGATTGTTAATGTCACCTGTAAAGTGAACGCGATGCTCCAATTTTGCTAACTGAATTTCGTTCTTAATTTGTGTCATGAGTGGTTTTTGTGCTTTTTGTTCGCCACCGATAAATATTAAGTCAGCGCTCTTGTTAAGTTGTAGATTACCGAGATAACTTGATAGTAATAAGCCTTGCTGCTTAGTTTTGGTGAAGCGGCCAATATGTACAATAAATGACTCCGGCAGCTCGTCGCTTGGAAACTCTATAACTTGCTGAGAGAGCTTTTTAACTCTTTCACTGTCAAATGGATTAGGGATGTAAACTGGCTTATGAATGGTAAATGGAGATAGCTCTATCCCCAGCTGTTTCGAAATAACTATGTTATGTCCATTGCCAAGTTTGCGCTTTATTTTCAGTCGTTCTAAAAAACGTTTGAAGAATGATTTAGCCAGTTTATATTTACGTGTGCGATCGCTATGTATAATAGAGATGCTTTGATCTACACCAACATATCTTTGGCCAACATTATCAACTAAAACAAGTGCTTCATCGTCTTGCTTTTTATAATTAATTAGGCTTAATTTTTTAACTTGTTTGACGGTAGCCCAGTGACACCAATTTTCTAAAGAGCTAGGTGCTTCATTGCCTGTATTCCATATCTCTACTTTATGGCCGCGGTTGACTAGTTCCTTCCCCAGAAGAATCGTAGCGGCTTCTGCTCCGCCGTTTTCTAACTGTCTAACAACAAAGATATATTTCATCAATGGCAATCGTAATGCAAGAGGTATTGGTGGCAATAATAACATAGAATATGATATTTACTTACGACTCGTTCTAAGATGGAACCAGAGTGAGATTGGCTGCATTAGAGGTTGTATAGGCTAAGTGAATTGTGAACAAATAGGCTTTTTTACGCGATGGTGCATTTTTCATTGATCCTTCTGGTGATTTTCCAGCTACTAAAGTTGTTTGTCTTAATGAACTTAGCAGGGGCGTCAACTGATTTTAATTTTGTAAGTATTTCCATTAGCCAAGTTTATATATTGCTGCGCAACATATTGACTATTAATCACTTTAAATATTTCTGGATTATTAATTGTTGGAGGGGAAGCTAAACAGGCTAATGCTTTTTCTGCTAGCAATTGTGGCTGACGGCGAGGGACTAAATATTTAGCCAGTTCTCCAGTTAGAATTTCATTTGGACCGTAAGGGCAGTCTGTGCTGACTACTGGGGTTCCACAAATCAGTGACTCGGCAATCACCAGGCCAAAACCTTCAAAATCTGAGCTGAGCAGCATTAGTTCTGCTCGTGCTATCCAGGCGTATGGGTTTGATTGAAAACCTGGCGTGATAATGCGGTTTTCAACATTGTACTTTTTCGCAATTTTCCGTGCGCGTTCAGGCCTGTTGGTTAGCAATACTAACTTAGGGGCCGATGGCATAGCTTGCAGCGCTTTAAACAGAATATCCAGGCGCTTTTGTCGCGTAACCCGGCCAATATGGATCATAAAAGGCTCGTTGGGTATCTCACTGTTTGCTTCTAATGCTTTACGTTTTATCTCTTCGATTCTAAAAGGATTGTAAATAGCTTGGATGCTTTTAGCTTTGAGCCAGCGGGTATTGCGTAGCTCATCGGCAATACCTTCAGACACTGTAATGATATTTTTCCCAATCAAAGCTTTTGCTTTTGACCAACGTCGATAGAAGTGAACCGGCCCTCGTTTGAGTTCCATGATTAATTCTTGTTTTAACGCGCAATGACAAAAGTAATAACAGGGCTCAAAGTTGCAACCACTCACAACGGTATCGCAGTCCGTAGAGTTGGACAGAAATAGGTCGAATTTACCCTTGGTGTTTTCGACATCCTCAACACATTGCTTTAAGCGCTGCTGCTGTTGTTTCAGAGTTAATGCTTTCTGATTTGGGTAAACATAATGAATAGTGACGTGTTTTGGCGGAGGGAAATCCCCCTCCTGCTGGAAAACAAACAGATGCACATCTTGCCCTGCTTCATGCAAGATCTCTGCTTGAGTTAGCGCAACTTTGACCGTTCCGTTGGCATAAAAATTGTGGCAAAAGATAGCAATCTTTTTCATTCTAGGTATGCCTTTAAGGTTTTTTAAGGCTAGCAATGATACCAGATGAGCAGTTTTTGAACATAAGTAAATGTATTAGCTTGTTAAATATATCGTGTTGCTATGGAACTTGATTTCGCTGCTCCTCGAGCTATGGTGGTTAAATTCTCTGATGTAGACTGCTCATTAATTCGATTATACTCATTGGCAGATTATGCTATTGAATTATGGTTGTTAGATTATGAGATGTTTCGTTATAAGCTTACTAACTGAAGAAAAGAGGCGAGCTCATATCAATCAAGCGTTTTCTTCTCAAGCTATCCCGTTTGAATTTTTTGATGCAATAACTCCGGATCTAAATGAAGCTGAAGCAATTCGCCTGCAGATAGCAACTCAAGGGACAACGCTCAGTAAAGGGGAGCTATCTTGTTTACTCAGCCATGTTGCGATACTTCAGAAAATCGTAGATGAATCGATCCCGTTTGCTGCTATTTTCGAAGATGACATTCATCTAGGTAAAAATGCAAATCATTATTTATGTTCAGACTGCTGGATCCCTGAACAAGTAGAACTGATTAAGCTCGAGATGTTTAATCATATTGCTAAGGGGGCGTTTTGGGGAGGGTATAAACTCGGCTCTGGAACAGAGCTCTTTAAGTTGCAAGGTAGGCATTTAGGCGCTGCAGGTTATGTCGTAAGTTGCAATATGGCGAGTAAACTGTTGAATGAAATTCACCAATTCAGACCAATAGAAGCGATAGATAAAATTATTTTTGAGGAGATAATCACCTCAAACAAACTGAATGTTTACCAACTGCAGCCTGCGATTTGTGCACAAGATGACATTCTTGATAAGAAAAGCAGTCTGCTCCACAGCAGTTTAAATAGTGAAAGAGTACTGCCAGCGAAGAAAAAGTTGACCATAGGGCAGAAACTGAAGCGTGAGGTCGATCGTATTTTTAGCCGTCGAATTCAATTTAAAAAGCTTCAATAGTTAACGCCGAACTATTCGGCGTTACGCGCCTTGCTTGTTATAATTAAGCTTTATTACTGATGATATAGACCCATGAACCGCACAAAAAAAATCACTTTAAAACACATGAGCAAGCTGAAGAAAGCCAATGCGAAATTGCAAAATAGCAGCAAGCCTAAGTATATTTCTAAGGCAGAAAGAGCAAAACTTGAAGCGCTAGAGGCCGAAAAAACCGAACAAATAGACAGCGAGTAGATTCTTTATTGCGCAATGTGTCGCTTTTCATGATCCAAATGCCATAATTCCGACACGGCTAATATTATTTACCCTAATGAATGTGCCAGAATAGCCGGCTAATTTTGGTTTTGTAGGTTTTTTGACTACAAAACCTAACGGATAGGAGTTACATGAATACAGTATATTCAATCGGAGAACTAGAATCGTTTTTGGTCGCCATCTTGGTTTTGTTTATCGGCCACACAGTTAATCGTCACGTTCCTTTTTTCAAAAAATACAATATTCCAGAGCCTATTATCGGTGGTCTGGTTGTCGCAGCCGTTATCACGGTTCTTCATTTTCAGAATATTACCCTAGCGTTTTCTTTGCCAATGCAAAATACGTTAATGCTGATGTTCTTTAGCACTGTGGGTCTGGCTGCCAGTTATAAACTGCTCGCTCGTGGTGGTAAAAAAGTTTTTATTTTTCTTGGCATAGCCTCTATTTACATCATCTTGCAAAATGCTGTCGGCGTGAGTTTAGCAACGGCACTAGGCTTAGAGCCTCTGATGGGGCTGGTCGCTGGTTCGATTACGCTTTCTGGCGGTCATGGCACCGGTGCTGCTTGGTCACAAACTTTTTCCGACCATTACAATATGAACACGCTAGAGTTTGCTATGGCTGCGGCGACGTTCGGTTTAGTCATGGGTGGCATTATTGGTGGCCCAGTAGCACAAAGGTTAATCGATAAGCATAAGCTTGAATCTTCATACGGCATTGGTGGCAACCACCATAAAGACCATCCTGATTTGGTAACGTATGACCAACTCGAAGAAGATAACGTCACAGCTAAGAGCGTATTAGAAACGCTGTTTATTATTATGCTGTGTGTGGCGGGAGCCAAATGGGTTGGGCATTTAGTCGTAAGCTTTGAGATAAGCTGGTTGAAGATGCCGGACTTTGTTTATGCGCTATTTCTAGGGGTGATGATTACCAACCTGACTGAAATGACTCGCGGCTATAAGATGAATAACGAGTGCGTAGATATTTTAGGTACCGTTGCTTTGTCGCTGTTTCTTGCTATGGCGCTAATGAGCCTAAAGCTATGGGAAATTTTTGATTTAGCGATCCCGCTATTGATTATTTTGATGGTACAAACGGTTGTTTTAGCGATATTTGCCTATTTTGTTACGTTCAAAATAATGGGTTCTGATTACGATGCCGCTGTAATTGCTGGAGGTCACTGTGGATTTGGCATGGGGGCGACGCCTACCGCAGTGATGAATATGGGAGCGCTTGTTTCTCGCAATGGCCCTTCACCACAAGCCTTTATGGTGGTGCCAATTGTGGGTGCTTTCTTTATTGATATCGTTAACTTGATTGTACTGCAAGGCTATATCAGCTTTATTTTATAGCACTAAAAATCAACGACAAAAAGGCACGCTCGCGCGTGCCTTTGTTATTTTTAAACGCTCATTTAGTGTGATCCGATTAGACCAAATGACGGCCTCCATCGATTTTGATTGCTTGCCCTGTGATGTATTGACTATCTAGCAGATACTTTACTGCTTTGAGCGCCTCAGCTTCTCCGCCTTCTTGTTTAATGAGCGCCTTGTTCAAAGCCTTCTGCTTGTAGTTATCATCGTCATCAGGGTTAAACATCAGCATGGCGGGTGCAATACTGTTGACTTTAATTTGGGGGGCAAACTTAGCGGCAAAAGAGAGGGTAAGATTATGCAACGCGGCTTTGCTTGCAGCGTATGCAGCATGTTTGCTACTGCCCTTGTCGACAACATAATCGGTGATATGAATAATGTCGCCAACGGGGTGTTCATTTTTTTGCAGTAAAGGCGCGAGGGCGATATTGATTGCGTATGGCGTGGTGGCGTGGATCCGCATCATCTTTTCTATCCTTACCATTGCGCTAGCCGCATCAGTGTCCGGTAGCCAGTCCGACGCATTATGGATAATAGCCCGTAGGCTTGAGTAAGAGTGCGTAATGTCCTTAAGTAGCCTCTCTGTTTGTTCAGTATCGTAAAAATCACATTGATAAAGCTGCACGCCTAGCGTTTCAAGTTGCTGTAGCGTTGCTCGTGGCGTGCGATATGTACCGATAACCTGGTAACCGTCTTCGGCTAAATGCTTTGCTAGATAGAAACCAACGCGCTTGCCGACGCCGGTGATCAAAATGGTTGCGCTCATTTGACTGCCTATTTTATCTAAGAAATTCAATTCTGGTGGCTGGGTTCGATTTAAAGCAGCCGCCGAGTGCCGTTGTTTGTGTCTGTGATTGAGTATCCATTACACCTCGCGACTTTACACAGTAGTGGGTGGCATTAATGCTAACAGCAACGTCTGCTGTTCCAAGTAGAGTCTGTAGGGCAACTAACACTTGTTTGGTTAGGCGCTCTTGTACTTGGGGTCGTTGAGCAAAGAAGCGTACTAATCGATTGATTTTAGATAAACCAATGATGGTCTCTTTTGGAATGTAGGCCACCTTGGCGAGACCATCAATGGTAATAAAGTGGTGTTCGCAAGTGCTGACAACACTAATGTTACTGATCTTGACCATTTCATCGACGCCCATTTTGTTCTCTATTTGGGCTATCTTAGGAAAATTCGCATAATCTAAACCGGCAAAAACCTC
Organism: Shewanella sp. 0m-8; assembly: GCF_052977265.1. Classification (NCBI taxonomy): domain Bacteria; kingdom Pseudomonadati; phylum Pseudomonadota; class Gammaproteobacteria; order Alteromonadales; family Shewanellaceae; genus Shewanella; species Shewanella sp. 0m-8. The sequence goes on from NZ_JBRIMB010000015.1 coordinate 69,163, forward strand.
GTTGACGTACATCTTGGCAATGCGGTGTGGGGTCTCGCAAAGGCTGTCATCGCTAAGGTCTAGCCCTAGGGTCGATATCACTTCAGTCATCAAGCCTTTAATTCGATCATACTTTTGCTGGGTATTCATATCTGATGGTAAAAGTGGTGTTTCTAGGCCTTTAGCAATAAGGGCATTTTTCACCTGTTCTACTTGTGATAAGTCCATCGTTGACTCCTTTATGGCATTAACAGCCAAAATGTTACTCTCGGTGATATTCAAGTGTTAGAGATACTGAGTCTGCAAATCGCAAAGCATGGGGCTTATCGACTGTGACACGCGCAAATTGCACCCAGGAGTGATCACAACTGATCTCAAGCACATCGGACACCAGCTTTTCTAGCAACAAAAATCGTCCTTGCTCTACATGTTGGATGATGGCCTTAGTGATTTTTTTGTAGTTGAGCGCAGCTTCTACATCATCTTCCAAAATCGCATGCTGAGCCGGGTATTGGATTTCAATGTTGATCACCACATCTTGCATTTTCTCTCGCTCTTCTTGGTTGAAGCCGATGAAGGTTCGCAGACGTAAATTAGTGATTTTTATGGTGGCAATACTGACAGTCATTAGTCGTCCTTTTCATTTAACTATAGAGCTGATTACGTAAGATTCAGTAATTTAGATCATCTGTTTACATAGGAGTCAAACCAGAAGATCTAAAATGGCGTTTCTTTCGTACAGGTTTGTAGTGATGTAATAGAGAGAGTTGCAATGAAAAGTAATCAACAGGTTTGGCTAGGATTAGGTTATGCGGGACTACTGCCTTTTATTATCGCGACGGTGATGACTTGGGCTGACTGGTCATTGCCTTGGTTTGAACCTCAGTTTGCTTTTATCAGCTACAGTGCAACTATCCTTAGTTTTCTAGCGGGTACACTGTGGGGGCGGGTCTTATCTCTGTATTCCGTTGATAATCTAGGTAACCTGCTTATCCTCAGTAATCTTTATGCTCTTTTAGCCTGGTTTTCTCTATTACTTTCTATGCCCATTGTTGGCTTGATTGCATTGGCTTTCGGTTATTTCAGCTTGTTAAGTATTGAAAAAAACTGCGACAACCTACCTGTGAATAACAGTTATCAAAGAATGCGCACTAGGCTGACCTACGTGGCATTGTTAACTCATTTATTGATGCTAATAAAGCTATTGATTGGAGGTTAAAATGAAACTTAGGATATTTTACGACTCATTGTGTCCATTGTGTGATGCCGAAATGCAGCAGATAAAAGCGTTAGATAAACACAATAATATTGAGCTGCAAGATCTCAATCAGCACAACTTTGAAATTAACTTCCCCAATATTGATGCTGCATTGGCTAATCGAATCTTACATGCTGAGCTTGCAGACGGCACTTTAATCAAAGGCTTAGATGTGACTTATCAGGCTTGGGCTGCCGTTGGAAAGGGGCGTTGGGTTGCTTTGCTCAGAACTCCTCTAATAAAGCCAGTCGCTGATTTGGGCTATCTTTTTTTTGCAAAACACAGATATCGAATTTCATATTTGTTAACAGGCAAGCAGCGCTGCGAAAGCGGTACTTGCTCCCGCTAGTTTTCTTATCGACTAGAATTAATTTTGACATTGATGCAATCAATAACGATTTAGATTCGTTATAGCTAATGAACATCTTATCAATCAAAAGGACATTCTGATATGAAATCGACAAAAACGGCCGTAGGGGCAACAGTTGCAGGTATTCTCGCTGCGAGCATCTCAATGGGGGCTCAAGCTGTACCGGAACAGCCCAAAGAGTGGGAAAAGTGTGCCGGGGTGGCCAAAGCCGGGGCAAATGATTGTGGTGCCCTAGATGGTAGCCACGGTTGTGCGGGACAAGCTAAAGAAGACAATATGTCTACCGAATGGATTTATGTCCCCGCAGGGACTTGCGACAAGATAACTGGCGGTGAAGTCAAAGCCGTTAAACCGGCTAAAAGCTAGTGCTTACCTCAAGCATAGCGGGCGCAGGCATAGGCCTGCGCATCCCTCATGTACAACCATTACTCGCAGACGAAACCATAGAGATCCCCTGGTTGGAGGTGCTAGTTGATAACTGGCTAGTAGAGGGGGGATTAAATCAACATCTTCTCAATGCCGTGAGTGATCGCTTTGAGTTGGTTTTCCACAGCGTAGGCCTATCTTTAGGTGGCCCCAGTCCACTTGATTTCGATTACCTTCAACAGATAAAAACCTTAAAGCAGCAATGTGGCGCCCATTGGTATTCTGAACATGCCAGTTTCTCTGGTAATGATGACTTCAAAGTGGCTGATCTACTGCCATTGCCTTATACCCAAGAGGCGGTGATGCATATCAGTCAGCGTATTAAGCAGACTCAAGATTTTTTGGGTGAAAGGATTTTACTCGAAAACGTGTCTACCTATATGAGCTGTCGTCATAATGAGCTGAGTGAGGGGGAGTTTATTGCGGCCATAGCGGAAGAGGCAGATTGTTACCTGTTACTCGATATTAATAACGCTTTTGTGACTAGCGTGAATCTCAATCAGTCGTTGCGCTCATTTATGGACGTTATTCCGGTCGAAAGGGTCAAGCAGATCCATCTTGCAGGTTTTCATGATAAGGGTGATTACTTGCTTGATGCCCATAATCACCCTGTCGCTCCGAGTGTGTGGGCGGCATTTACCGCATACATTCAGCAACACGGGCCTATCCCCAGCATGATTGAATGGGATAGCGAATTGCCGACGTTAGCGCGATTACTGCAAGAGCAGCAAATAGCCGCTGAAATTTTACGATTAGCGCCAACAGAGCGCGTTAACGATGAGATGGCTATGGGTAAACATGTGGTAGGTGAACGATGCGCTTAGCAGATTGGCAGTCGGCTTTTATTCATGCCCTTGAGCCACAGGGGAATGCAAATAAGCTTACTCAGCTTGTTAATGAGCGAGAGCTAAATAGGGTTGATATCTATCGTAATAACGCATTTCAGGCATTAAATAGTGCCCTACAACTGGTTTTTCCGGTTTGCAAATTGGTCGTTGGTGAAGCTTGTTTTACGCAGTTGGTAAAAGGTTATTGCCAGCAATATCCTCTCGCGGACTGCAATTTGAATCGATACGGGCAACACTTTTCATATTGGTTAGCGATAGAAACCTGTCAGCATGCAGCCTTTAAAGATTTAGAATATTTACCAGAATTAGCTCAGTTAGAGTGGTTGTTAAATCAAAGCTATTACAGCATGGACTTGCACGAATTTATGCAGTCGACAAATTGTCGTTTAGAGGCGTTAGCGGAGCTTAGTGAATCAGCGCAGCAGCAGGTTACATTGTTACTGAGGCCGGATGTGGCGCTATTGACGTGTCAGTATCAGGTGCAGCAGGTGTGGGCTAGGCATAATACCCAGCAAGGCATACAAGAATACACAGGTTCAGGCCCTCATTACCTGGTGATATATCGAGACAGATTTAAGGTGCAATTGAGTGTAGTCAGTAAAGCTGAAATGTTTTTACTGCAAGGGATAGCATCTGGGCAAACCTTGGCGCAAATTACCAATTCTGAGCTCGATCTCAGTCTCTTGTCTGGGTTGATTGAACGTCAATGGGTCTGCGGTTTTAGCTTGCCCGTAACTGACTTACTCGCAATAGGTTTGGCTACCAAACACTTGCCTACCAAGCAATGACTGGCTGACTAGAATGGACAGAGAGCTACTGCAAAGCTTATATCGATATTGTTTTTGTTTGACTGCCAACTCCTCTCAAGCTGAAGATCTACTGCAAACCGCAATCGAGCGCTGGCTAAAATGCAGTGCCAAGCCTGTTTCTTTGCGAGCCTATCTAAGAGCAATTATTCGTAACCAATTTATTGATGATTGTCGTAGGCTTAAATTGGTGGACTTTGAACCCCTAGATGATAATGCTCCAGCCCTGCTCGACGAAACCTGTTTGGAAGAGATTGAAATCCAACATGATCTTATCGAATATCTGTTTGAACAACTTAATTCAGCAGAAAGAGAAGTGCTCTATCTGTGGGCGCTCGAAGGCTATAGCGCGGCAGAAATTGCAGAGGACTTAGGCCAACCCCGAGGCACGATTTTGTCGCGTTTACATCGTATTAAATTGAAATCTGCCGACATAGTGCTCGGTGAACCCGTTCTGACTACAGGGGGGCAATAAAGATGAATAATAAAACCGATGCCGCCGAGATGAACTTTAAAGCTCAGGTAAAGCGCCATATTGACAAGCAAATGCTCAGTGAGCTTGGGCTTAATAAAATTGAAGCGCTGCTCGATAGCGTTGACCAAACTGTCGAAGAGGAATGTGCAACACGGGATCAACAAGCGGATTTGAATACTGCACAGGGATCTGGCTGTGATGGCACGCATCGTTATAGCTGTAATAGTAACTCAGAGAGTGATAACTCGCGTGATGGCCGCAGCCGTAATCGATTTAAACTCATGCTTGGTATGGTTGCGAGTTTATTACTGCTAGTGCTGGGTGTGCAGTTGTATCCGCATATGAGCTGGCAAGATAACACCACTCGGCCGAATTCGTTTGCTGTAACGAATAGCATGAGTTGGAAGATTGCCGATGAAGTGGCTAAAAATCATATCAAAATGAAGCCGTTGGAGGTGCAAACTAAGCAACTTTCTACCTTAAGGCAATATTTCACCGAACTTGATTTTGCTATCGTAAATTCGAGTCGAATTGGAGCTAATGGGCAGATGTTAGGCGGTCGCTATTGTTCAGTTCAAGGCCTTACCGCGGCTCAAATACGGTTCAGCGATCAAGGACAAGCTATCACTCTATATGAAGTGCAGTACGATAGGGCGCTATACGGTGAATTGCCCAATATAGAAGCGGGTGACCTGCCTATTGAGCTAGTAGCGAGGGGGGTGGCAGTCTCTATTTGGGTAGAAAAAGGACTATTGATGGCGAGTGCTCGCTTGGCTCACTAAATCTGTCATAAGAGATGACGAATAAAGTGAGCCTTAAGTTATTGGGTTTATAGATTTAGCCAGTACTAGTCGATGGTTTTATGGTCTCGATGATAAAGAGCCCATTGTTCGACTTTTTCGCCACTTGGCAAAGTGCAGAACCCTGTCGCTAAATCCACTTTCCCCTCGAGTGATAAACAGTATTCTGCCGCAGGATTAGGGGCGTCTAAGATCCCTGCTTCACTTTTAGATTGTTTTTGGTGCTTGCTGAACAATGACCATTGTTCAATTTTTTCACCGTTAGGTAGAGAACAGACCCCTGACACTGGGTCAACCTCCCCATTTAGTGATAAACAGTATTCTGTTGCAGGGTTGGGGATGTATGTCGTTTCAACAGCTTGTTCATGATTTTGACGATACAGTTGCCACTGTTCAATTTGTTTACCGCTGGGTAAGGTGCACATGCCGGTGGCTATGTTGAGCTTACCTTGTTGCGATATACAAAACTCTGATGCAGGGTTGGGGGCACTGCTAGAGTCTGCCGCTTGTTCGTTGTCGCGACGAAATAAGGTCCACTGCTCGACTTCTTCACCGTTAGCTAACGTGCAGATGCTAGTTGCTAAATCTACTTTGCCACCTTGTGCTATACAGTTTTCGCTAGCCGGGTTGGCTAGCTGCGGTTTAGTTAGGCTTTGCTTGGTTGAATCACGATAAAGGGTCCATTCTTCCACGCGCTTGCCATCGGGTAGATTACAGTAGCCAACTTGTCCGTTGTCGTTATTTTCTATGACGATATAGCCACCGAGTGAAATACAAAACATAGATGCTGGATTGGCGAGTGTAGTTGCATCTTTTTGGCTAAGTTCTGGCTCCGGTTCTTTTGGATTACAAGCACTTAATAGCATAGCTGTTGTAATCATTAAACTCATTATTAGGGGCTTTTTCATATCTAATCATTCTCCACAGAGTTGATTTAGCTGGGGTTGATACTAATCGATATAAAGAAGAGGGTTAACTCAGAGCTATTTCTTGATGCTTAATTCAAGCCGAATGAGTAAAGGTGTATTGATCCCTTATGAACTCATTGAGCGCAGAAGTTGGCAGCAAAAATACTCCTTTATCACTTCTGATATAGCGTTAGTGAGCTTACATGTAGAATTACTATACTCTTCATTTGCTAAGCGTAAAGGAAGATTTCACTGATAAGAGTAGTAAAGGTTTACTGAAAAGACTGTGAATATAAGCAGATAAAAGAATAATGAAGCAGCTTTTTAAGCTGCTTCTAGTGACCTGTAGAAAGAACTAGCCGCAGACTTTACAGTTGCTTTGTTTTGGCAGTTTCATTTCTCGAAACTCCATCGTCATCGCATCGATCATCAAAATGCGGCCTGCTAAGGTCTGGCCCATATTGGCAATGACCTTGATCGCTTCGACCGCCTGCAAGCAACCGATCATACCGACCACTGGCGCCAAAATCCCTGATTCAACGCAACTAAGCTGCTGCTCACCAAAAAGTTGGCTAAAGCAGTGGTAGCAAGGGGTATTGGCTTGATAGTCAAATACAGTAACCATGCCTTCCATGCGAATTGCGGCTGCAGATATGAGTGGTTTTTTATGCTTAAAGCAGCTTTGGTTAAGCTGCTCACGCACGGCGACATTGTCGGTACAATCCATCACTATTGAGTGCTGCTCAACTAATGCATCAATCTCATGATCATCTAGCACAGCATTGATAGTGTCTATCTGAATATGTGGATTAAGCGCCGTTAAACTTTGCTTGGCTGAGTCCACTTTAGCTTGGCCGACATTGGCGTCTTGATGCAATACCTGTCTTTGTAGATTCGATATCTCGACGGTATCAAAGTCCACTAAGGTCATTGAGCCTATACCTGCCACTGCTAGATATTGGCTCGCTGCGCAGCCTAAGCCGCCGGCACCAATAATCAATATGTTAGCCTGCTTGAGCTTTTCTTGACCTTCAAAGTCCATCGACTTAATCGATATTTGGCGGCTATAACGCAATATTTCAGCGTCAGACAGTATTTCGTCTGTTGCTGCATGTTCTGTGGACATCTATCTGATCTCTTAAGCTAGTTTTGTTGTGCTTGGGTTAGCAAAGCACGCTATTAAACGGTTCTACCGTGACGTGAGAACCGTCACTTAGGCCATCACAATCTTGCGCTAAAATAATAAAGCAGTTTGCCAGTGTCATTGATGTCAGCATACCTGAGCCTTGGCCACCCGTGACAGCGACTTCAGCATCGCCTTGTGCGTTATAGCTTAAAATTGCGCGCTGATACTCCACTCGGCCGGGGGCTTTACGGATCTCACCCTTTAGTGTGGCAGTTAAAGTGACGGGCTTAGTCTGAGGTAATCCTTGCATCTTATTGAGCAATGGCCAAACGAGTTTGTAAAAGGTCACCATTGAAGAGACGGGGTTGCCAGGTAAACCACAGAAAACGGCATCACCCAAATGACCAAATGCAAAGGGTTTACCGGGCTTGATAGCGAGCTTCCAGAAGGTGATTTGGCCTTCTTCGTCTAATATTTGCTTGGTGTAGTCGGCATCACCCACTGACACGCCGCCAGAAGTCAGCACCATATCTGCAGATTCAGAAGCCGTTTTAAAGGCTTGGCGAATCGCTTCTTTGTCATCTTCGATAACACCCAGATCGATCCACTCGATATTACCGCGGCTCAGTAAGCCTTGAATACTATAACGGTTAGAGTCATAGATTTGGCCAGGGCCCAATTCGCTACCTACAGGGCGAAGTTCATCACCGGTTGAGAAAAAGGCGACTTTAACAATGCGCTTAACACGCAGCTGGCTTGCCCCTATGGTGGCTAATACACCCATCTCTGCTGCGCCAATTAAGGTGCCTGCAGTCAGTACTTTAGTACCGCTTGTGAGCTCTTCTCCACGGTAACGTACGTTGGCTCCCTTTTCTTTAGGGGCTGCGATGGTAATTTGTTCGCCGTCAGCTTTGACCTTTTCTTGCATCTGCACCGTATCGTAACCACTTGGCACTGGTGCGCCCGTCATGATACGAATACAACCGCCTTGAATGCACTCGCCTGTAAAGGGGTGACCCGCGAAAGATTGGCCAATTAATTTAAGTGGCTTATCGGCACTTAGATCGGCAAAGTTAAAGGCATAACCATCCATTGCTGAATTATCGAAAGGGGGCAGATCGATATGCGAGGCAAGATCTTCAGCCAGTACTCGGCCTAATGATTGTGGCAATGTCACGACTTCAGAGTCTGTGATGGGTTTTACTTGTTCTAGTAATTTAACGATAGCCTGATCGGGATGCATTAGGCTAGGTTGCGAGCATGGATCTGCATGAGTCTGCATCTATCTATCCTTGAGACGTGAATCGGAACGTTAAGTAAAAACGAATATAGTGCATTATGCCACGGTGAATGTAGATGGCTATGATCTGCGCGGCAGTTTTTAAACACAATCAAAATAGAAGCATAATTAATCGTGATAATTATGATTCTATTGCTTTGAGTTGAAATACAGGCCTTAAGCCTGATTTAACTCGGTTTTTTGTTAAATACAATGGTTAACAAGGTAGCCGAGAAGCCTGTAAATGAAAACTATTATTATTTAATTAACAGTCACTTAAGTAAATTTTATTGCAATTAGTTGCTAGCTTGATAACAATGACGTTTATAAATCGAAAGCCCTAAGGAATTGCAATGTTAGCCCAGAAGATGATTGACCAGTTAAATGACCAGATCAATATGGAGTTCTTCTCCTCTAACCTTTACCTGCAAATGAGTGCATGGTGTGAAGACAAAGGCTTTGAAGGGGCGGCTAAGTTTATGCGTGCTCATGCAGACGAAGAGATGGGTCATATGCATCGCTTGTTCACTTACGTCAGTGAAACTGGCGGTATGCCATTATTAGGCACTATCGAAGCACCACAGGCTGATTTTCCATCTCTACTGGCTTTGTTTGAATACACCTATGAACATGAGCAATTGATCACTAAGCAGATCAACCAATTGGCTCATGCAGCTTTTACTAACCAAGACTATTCTACTTTTAACTTCTTGCAGTGGTATGTGTCAGAGCAGCACGAAGAAGAGAAACTATTCAAGTCTATCGTCGATAAAATTCGTCTAGTGGGTGAAGATGGCAAGGCGCTATTCTTTGTCGATAAAGATTTGGCACAGATGGCTGTTGAAGAGTCTGCAAGTGTAATGACGAGCGCTGCAGTATAAATCGCCAGTTTAAAAGAATATAAAAGAGCAGCTTAGCTGCTCTTTTTTGTATGCGTAAGAATATTTAAGACTTCAGTGTTGAATCGCTTACATAAAGTAGCAAGCATTCCAGCATCCATCCTTCTTGACCGAGTTAGCCAGCTAAAAAGCGCCCTGAGTGGATCACTTGCTGATGCTGATTGGAGCCTGTTCGGTATTGAGATTCAGATACTGGAAAGGCCTAGCCTGCTGCAAAAAAACAACCAAGTCGGCTTTCGTCAGCGGTTTCGACATCAAGTATCCTTGAGCGTAGTCACAGCCTAAATCGCGTAAAAAATTCCACTGCTCGACAGTTTCAATTCCTTCTGCCACGAGTGGCATTTCCAAACTTTGTGCCATCATCACTATCGCGGTAATCAACTTTGCATCAGATTGATTGCTCAACACGTTATCAATGAAGCTTTTATCTATTTTAATGACAGAAATAGGGCATTGTGTCAGATAACTAAGAGCGGAATAGCCTGTGCCAAAATCATCGAGGTAGATATCGACACCAAGCTGCCTTATTGATTCTAAGATCTGCAAGCAACGGGGTTTATCCTCAATTAGCATGCTCTCAGTGATCTCAATATGGACGTTCTTAGCTGAGATCGCATGTTCTGCTAGCCCCTGCTTGAGCAGGTCATACAAACTCAACTCTTTTGAGTTGATGCATTGACGAGCAGACACGTTAATTGCCATGTTGATTGGTAAACCTTGGGCGTGCAGCTGGGCAAGATCCGAGAGCGCCTGATGTATGATCCATTCTCCCAGAGGTTCGATCAATCCTGTCTCTTCGGCAATCGGAATAAACGTGCTGGGAGATATGATGCCGTAATCTGGATCTCGCCAGCGGATCAAGGCTTCTACGCTGGTTGTTTTGCCGCTATACATGTCAATAACGGGTTGGTACTCCATGTAGAACTCGTTAAGTTTTACCGCTTTACGTAACCTTTGCTCTAAATGCATACGTGCTAACATTTCGACATTCATCTCAGGAGAAAAATATTGAAAATGCGCACGGCCATCGCGCTTGGCTTGATACATAGCCGTTTCTGAATTACGTAGTAGCATCTCTATATCTTGGCCATCTTCTGGGAAAAAGGCGATGCCAAAACTGGATGAGATATTGGTTTCTTTGCCATCTAATATAAAGGGCTTAGATAACACATCACTGAGTTTTTGTGCTTGTATTTCAGTACTGTTGGATATGTTTGATTGCGGCGAGATAATGACAAATTCATCGCCACCGATACGGGCAATGGAGTCGTTAGGCCCTAATACTGACTCAAGGCGTGTTGCTGATTGCTTAAGGATCTTATTGCCTGCGGCGTGCCCATGGAGCTCATTGATAAACTTAAAGCGGTCAAGATCGATAAAGAAGAGGGCGACCTGATTGTTTTCCTGCTGAGCACTATCAATCGCTTGTTGTAGGCGTAACGAGAATAGATGCCGATTCGGCAACTTAGTCAAAGAATCGTAATTCGTTTTATACCAAAGGTCCTGCTCATACTGTTTGTTGTTACTGATATCTAAAAATAGGCCAATGTGTTGAATGGTTTCATTCTGGCTATTCTTTACCGCTGTGATCTTAAGGTATTCAGGATAGATTTGACCATCTTTACGTTTGTTCCAGATCTCACCTTCCCAGCTATTTCTATCTGATAAAGCGTGCCACAAGCCTGAGTAAAAATGGTTATTGTGGTGCGCTGAGCTTAATACGCTTGGGTTTTTGCCTTTTACATCGTCAAGGGTATAACCGGTGATCTTAGTAAATGCAGGGTTAACCAGTTCAATGCGGTTTTTGGCATCGGTTACCATGATGGCTTCTGCTGAATGCCTGAATACGGCAGAGGCTTGGTGCAGTGCACGTTTTGATTTCATTCGCTCGGAGACCATCTGGTTTACCGCGACTGAAATTTGGGCTAGCTCATCACTTCCCTTTACGGTTAAATCAAGCTCTAGGCTAGGGTCTTTTGCGAGCTGCTCGACATCATTTACTATGCCGCTGACTGAGTCGATAAGGTTATTGGCGATACTTCTACTCAGTAAATAAACGAGATAGAAGAAGAGTAGACCTGCAAAAAAGCTAATATAGAGCAAAGAGAGGATCTGCTGTTTCTCTATTTCGTTTTGGCGCGCAATTTTTTCGGTGAGCTGGGTATTAATTTGGTGCAGGCTATCAATGCCAGCAGTGGTAGCAGTCCACCAATCTTCACTGCTAATCAGTGGAGCTTGGTGTTGTAGCAAGTACAAGCTGTCGTGTAAGGCAATATCTTGAGTAAGCAGCTCAAGTGTTGTAGTGGTTGGGTGTTGAGTTGACTCGGTCTGGCTAACATATTCTTGATATCGCTGTGCCGTTAGCTCCAATGATTGGATCAGCTCTTGTTGCTTTGGCGTCAGGTTATTATTATTTATGATCTGCTCAAACGTGGCTTTTAGGGCAAGGTGATTTTGTTTGAAGCTGGAAAGATAAGCAGGATCTAACGTCGTGAGGTAGCCATTAAAGTTATAGTTAAGGCCATCATACCCGACAAGATCACTAATAAAGCCTGCTTGTTCTACCAAGTCTATCTGTTGTTGTAGCTGCTTGCGATAATTGGAGATGAGCTGCTGTTCTTGACTGTTGATTAGCTCATTAAACTTAATGCGATTATCTGGCGTCATGGTTGAGAAAGCATTGGTAATGGCGTTATCGAGTTGATTTCTTACCTGGGCTATCGCTTTAAATGCTGCAGGGTCGATATATGGCGCAGAAAGGAGTTTATTGATTAGGCCGCGCTCTTGGCCTGAGAGCTCTTGGATCTTGAGCATACTAATCAAATCAGACTGCACCAGTACTTGATAAGAGTTGTCACTCTTAAAGCGTAACTGGGAGATGATGTTGATGAGCTTTTGAGTGAGTTTTGAATAGAAATCGAAGGATTCGGGAGTTTTCAATTCGCTAATGTTTTGTCGAGCCGTGCTTAATTGTTGCAGCTCTATACTGGCTTTACTGATCTGCTCTTTAAGTGCATCAAACAGCACACTATCGTTTTTGACGGTATTGATGGTTTCTGTAAGAGCCGAGTTGAAAATGAATGTTTGAAACGCCCTGTCAGTAATGAGCCATTGTTGCTGTAATTCATCCTCAAACAAGTGCCCATTGCTACTAAGATACCCGGCTGAGAGTCCCCGTTCTTTTTGTAGCTCATAGATAACGTTCTCTATGCCTAAGGTCACTTTGGTGGTGAGAACATTGGCTGAAGCGTGCTGATACTGCTTGATGAGTGTTGTTGCACTCACAATCGCGAGCAATACCAAGATAAGCATTGGTAAAGAGGCTGATAGAAATAGCTTCTGTTTTAAGCTCAATCGACTTAATACGGGTAGCATTCGGCGCAGATCCTCCGCAGGACAACATGTCGGCTCTGGTGGCCGTGACGGAAAGTGAGAATAAAAAAGAGCGTTAGATAATAACCATAGAAATAAAAGGGTGTCTCAGTTAATTCAACAAAGTCTAATCTAGGTCACGAATTTAGTTGGTTAGCAGAAATATTTCACTAATCAATTAGTTTGATTATGTATTTAATATACATAATGTTGCTGGATGACGATTAACTCTTACAAAGACAGCCACTTAATAGGTGACTGTCTGGATTAATGTGCGGTATTAATGCGGTAGGGTATTACTGAGTATTTCGGTAGGCCACAATATCTTCGATAGTCAGTACCGGCATATTGTGCTGCTGACCAAACTCAATGATTTCAGGCAGGCGAGCCATAGTGCCATCAACAAGTGTGACTTCACAAAGCACGCCAAACGGCTTAAGGCCTGCAAGTTTCATCAGATCGACAGTGCCTTCGGTATGACCGCGGCGCTCTAATACTCCACCTGGGCGAGCACGTAGAGGGTAAACATGACCTGGGCGTGCTAAGTCATCAGGCTTAGCGTTATCGGCAATCGCAGCTTTGATAGTGGTAACACGGTCTGCGGCTGACACACCTGTGGTTACACCTTCTTTAGCCTCGATACTCACGGTAAACGCGGTGCCATATTGGCTATTGTTATCGCTTACCATTGGAGGGAGTTGTAACTGCTCGATACGTTCATCGGTCAGGCAGAGGCAAACTATACCGCTACACTCGCGAATAAGCAGTGCCATCTGTTCATTAGTGAGTGTTTCTGCCGAGTAAATAAGATCGCCTTCGTTTTCACGATCTTCATCATCAACAACTAACACACCTTTGCCTTGGCGTAGTGCGTTAAGTGCTGCATTTACACGTTCGATTGCATTGCCATAAGGGGCAAGTAAAGACTGATTCATGGATAACATCCTTAAAATACGACATTGGGTTGGCCAGAATCAGGGCGTACAGAAAATGGCACATAGCCTAAGCCAAAATATCGACATTAGTTGATGTGCATAATAAGAGCTGCGCGAAGTGCGCCACAAAGCCTGTAAGGCTTAACGGATCACGCGCTTATTCTTATATTCTCTTTCATCCGGACTCAGTGTACTGAATATCGTTAATCAGTACTCATTACCGTCGGCTCTGGAGTAGGTGCAACCTCATCGATGACAGGCGTCATAGGTAAAGTCTGTTTACCAGATCTGCTGACCCTAGTTAATCTTTACGCTATTTTTATTGATATTAAATAGCCTAAACTAGGCGCTCGCGGGCTTTTATATGGTGATTACTATCACGATATAACTTACCGCCGGTGGGGAGTTTCACCCCGCCCTGAGAATTATTCTTGGCTAATGATTAATGAATTGATTAACAAATTAGCCAAGTGGCGTTATGTTGCCCCTATTTATGTAAAATGACAAGCTGGGCCGCAAAAATGGCGAAATAGCGCAAAAAACTAGCGGACTTCCAGCAAAAGACACAAATAATACCGATTGAGAATGCACAAGGATGCGTTAGATGAAATTGATTTCAGCTCTCACACTTAGCGCTATATTGCTATTTGGATGTAATAATATGACCTCAAAAAAACCTGTAGAAGCTCCTAAAGCTGACAAAGTACCCCACACAATGACGCTACATGGTGTCACTCGTGTCGATGATTATTACTGGATGCGAGACGATGAGCGTAAAGATGCCAAGGTTATCGCGCATCTCAATGCTGAAAACAGCTATACCAAAGAGCAGTTCAAACCCTTTGACGGACTTAAGCAGCGTTTGTTTGATGAGCTGGTGGGGCGACTCGATAAGGATGAGTCGAGTGTGCCGTACTTCTGGCATAACCATTGGTATTACCGCTATTACAAGCAAGGGTTTGAATACCCGGTTATTGCGCGTAAAACAGCGTTAGACAGCCAGCAAGAGCAAATCTTATTAGATGTGAATCTTCGCGCCGAGAGCAAAGACTTTTATGGCTTGGGCGGTGTATCGGTGAGCCCAGATGAAACTAAGCTGGTATTTGCTGAAGACCTATTAAGCCGTCGTATCTACAGCTTGTACTTTAAAGATCTCACCACTGGCGAATTGATGGCCGATAAGCTTGAGGGCACCGATGGCGCCGTGGTGTGGGCAAACGACAATCAGCATCTGTTCTATATTGCCAAAGACCCACAAACGCTACTTGGCTATCAGGTGTTCCGTCATAAACTCGGTACCAGTCAGGCTGATGATGTCTTAGTGTATGAAGAGCAAGATGATACCTTCTACATCAGCTTAGGTAAGTCTCTCGATGAGTCAGTGATTGTGTTACATGCCGAAAGTACCGTTACCAGTGAAATGAGCATGTTAGATGCCAGTCAGCCACTCACACAATTTGCGCCAGTATTGCCGCGAGAAGAGGGTCATGAGTATTCGGTATCTAAGTTAGGCGACAGCTATTACATTCTGACGAACTGGCAGGCAAGCAACTTCCGCTTGATGAAGGTGGCTATTAGCCAGGCTGCCGACAAGAGCGCTTGGCAAGATGTAATCGCTCATGATCTCAACTCCCGTATTGAAGATGTGCTTCTGCTTGAAGATTACATGGTGGTGCAAACACGCGAGCGAGGCATTAGCCATATTCGCGTGTATCCGTTTAATGGCCAAGCCGAATTTGAATTAGCCTTTAACGATCCCGCTTATGTTGTGGGCTTCGATGTTAATGCCAGTCAGCAGAGTGACAAGCTGCGAATATACTATTCAAGCCCGACCACGCCTGAATCTGTGTATGAGTATGCGTTAACTCAGCCAAATGAGCGCCAACTGCTTAAGCAAGAAAAAGTGCTGGGTGAGTTTGATGCCGATGACTATCAGGCAGAGCGTTTATTTATCGAGGCTCGTGACGGTAAAGAGGTGCCAGTAACCTTAGTGTATCGCAAAGATAAGTTTAATAAAGATGGTACTAATCCACTGTATCAGTATGGCTACGGATCCTATGGTTATACCGTAGAGCCAGATTTTAGCTCATCAGCGCTAAGCTTGCTCGATCGTGGTGTGGTTTATGCTATCGCCCATGTACGAGGTTCAGAAATGCTTGGCAGAGCTTGGTATGACGACGGCAGAATGCTCAATAAGCAAAACAGCTTTAATGATTTTGTCGATGTGACTAAGGCACTGACCGAGCAAGGTTACGGCGCAAAAGATAAAGTGGTTGCTGCTGGTGGCAGTGCGGGTGGCCTACTTATGGGTGGCGTTATCAATCAGGCACCGGAACGTTACTTTGCCGTGGCTGCTCATGTGCCGTTTGTCGATGTGGTTACCACCATGCTTGATGAGTCGATTCCGCTCACCACCAATGAATATGATGAGTGGGGTAACCCGAATGAGAAAGTCTATTTTGACTATATGCTCAGCTATGCCCCTTACGACAATATTAGCGCCCAAGCCTACCCACATCTGCTAGTGACGACGGGATTACACGATTCACAAGTACAGTACTTTGAGCCAGCAAAGTGGGTAGCCAAGCTGCGTGAGGTGAAGACAGACGCTAATATGTTGTTGTTTGATACCGATATGGAAGCAGGGCACGGTGGCAAGAGTGGCCGCTATCGCCAATATGAGGATACGGCTAAAGAGTATGCCTTCTTTATCGGTTTGCTAGGGCTGGATGATAAGGCTGAGCAAGACGACCAGCACAAACAAACCGTTACCACTAGTGTTAGCCGTTAATGGCAGCAACAGAGCAGATCACAGAGCCTGAAAATGGCTCTGAGCCTAAAAATAGTCAACCGCAGCAGTGGTATTTGTATATGGTGCGCTGTGCCAATGGGCACCTGTACACGGGCGTGACCACCGATGTGGAACGCCGCTTTGCCGAGCATCAAAGTGGTAGTGCTAAATCGGCTAAGTTTTTGCGCGGAAAAGGGCCGCTGACTCTAGCTTACTTTGAAACTGTGGGCAGTCACTCCGATGCGCTTAAGCGTGAGATAGTGTTAAAAAAGTGGCCAAGAGCCAAGAAGCTCGCTTTGATAGCCACGCAAGAGTGAGCATTTATGGCGTAACCATTCACTGAGGTTACGCCATTCAGATGATTTACTTAGCAGGGTTAAGTTGAGTTAAGTGAAGCGAGTTTAATCGGTATAAAGGCTCGTAAAAAATCGTTCTTCACGTGGCATATAGCGGTCTTCATAATCCAGTGAAAATGCGACGCGAGTCGCCTTACCTTTAAGTTCATTTCTAGGTACAAATCCATAAACCCGAGAGTCGGCGCTATTACGGCGGTTATCACCCATAACTAAGTAGTGCTTGTCAGGTACGGTCAGGGTATTGAAGTGGCTTAGGCTATCGCTGGCATCCTTTTCAATCCGGATGCTATGGGATAAGCCGTTGAGGTCTTCTTTGGCAATTAACTCTTGATGGTTTTCAGATACCACTGAATAAGCTAATGCTTCGTCATTAATCAACAGCACTTCGTTGCGCAAACTAACCGCGTCACCGGGTAGGCCGATAACGCGTTTGATTAAGCGTTTATTGGCAGCGGTTGATTCAAACACAACGATGTCACCACGCTCTGGCTCGCCTATTGTGGCTAATGAGATTTGAGTAAAGGGCAAGCGTAAATCATAGGCCATTTTATCCACCACAATACGGTCGCCTTCTTTGATGGTGGGCTGCATCGATCCTGTGGGCACTGAGTACCAGTCTGCGACAGCACTTCTAAAAACAGACATTAACACAATGAAAATCACTAACTGACGGTTATTTTTCCAAAGCTGTTTTAGTTTGTTCATCAATCAATTCCTTTGATTATGTCATTAGGTGGGCAGGGCACTGGGATCTGCTAAACAGTAAGGCTAAATCTGTCTAGCAGATCGCAGTGCCTGCGCCGGGAAGGTATTGCCTCTATCGAAGTGCTTAATACGTAGAGGTATCTTTATATGGATAGGTATTAGTGCATGCTGACAGCGCCGTTGATGTTATCAATGCTAAGATCGCCAGAGCCTGATTCGATAATGCTTAAACCTAGGGTATTGTCGACATCGATATCACCCGAACCGTCATCAATCACTACGCGGCCGTTAACGTTGTGCACGCTTAAGTCACCTGAACCATCATCGATATGGGTATCGCCGCCAATATCAGATAACGTTATAGAACCCGAGCCGTCTTCTAAGGTGAGCTTGCCAGTAGTGTTACTGATTTCAACAGAGCCGGAACCATCTTGAATATCAAGGTCTTTACCGCCCTTTATCCACATATCGCCAGAGCCATCATCTACTTTGATATTTGCAGAGACATTCTTGATTTCGATATCACCCGAGCCATCATCAATGTCTAGCATCATGCTGCTAGGAACTTGAATCGTAAGGTCGATATAGGGGGAGCGCTGAAAGTTAATGCTGCTATCGAAGTTTGCAATCAGAGTGACCTTAGTGCCATTTTGTTCGAGACTGAGGTTACTTTCGATATCGCCATAGCTGTAGATATCTGCGCTAACCATAATTTGTGTTAGGCCATCGACCCCTTGGATGTTGAGATCGCCAGCGCCAGTTTCAGCGATCAAGGTATCAATCTGCGTGGCATCAATTTGAAGTTGTTTCTTTTGGTGGTTTAGTGGCCCCGCGCTAGCGCCGTTAACATTGATGATGCAACCAGAAAGAGAAATAGCAATAACGGTGGCAAGCAGAGTCGAGGTTGATTTCATGGGATTAACTTCCTTTTATTATTCAGATCTTAAGATCTAAGTTCAGCTTTTACTAAGCTGCTGGTAATGTTGTCTAGCAGTGAATAAGCAGAAAACGTGCCAGTACAGTATCTAATTGTTTTGGTTATGTTATCTTTATGTTGTTTGGTTTTGTGTGGTGAATTTACTTATACACTTAGAGTAAAAAGCTAATTATTAGTGAATTGACTCAAACGCTTGGTTAACAATAGTTCTAGAACCTAGAACCTAGAACCTAGAACCTAGAACCTAGAACCTAGAACCTAGAACCTAGAACCTAGAACCTAGAACCTAGAACCTAGAACCTAGAACCTAGAACCTAGAACCTAGAACCTAGAACCTAGAACCTAGAAC
>NZ_JBRIMB010000016.1:0-86431 GCF_052977265.1 Shewanella sp. 0m-8
CCAGTGCCAGTGCCAGTGCCAGTGCCAGTGCCAGTGCCAGTGCCAGTGCCAGTGCCAGTGCCAGTGCCAGTGCCAGTGCCAGTCTCGGTAGTTGTTAAAGTGGGTTTATTTTGCAGGGTGCTGACTTGCTGAGCATTAGTATCAGTTGTCATCGCTACCGTAAAATGAGGCTGATTATGCTCATTTGCGCTAAAGGTCAGCGGTTGTGCAATCGTGCTTAACTCGGGGCTTTTATCTGAAGTGGCATGAAAATGTGCTCCGGCTCTGAAACCTGAAGTTTGGATAGCGCTATGCGGACGTGTTCCTGTTGCTTGTTGAGCTTGGCTATCTTGTGATGCTGGAGGGGTAACTTGCTCGTCTTTACTGGGCTGGATAGCTGATGCTTGAGCTTGTACATTGTCATTATTTGAACGTGTGGATGCTAGAGGATCTTCGCTTGCGGTGGCTGCCTTGTTTGAGGGGCTAGTGTCTACATCTGCTATGGGAGTGGCGGCGCTCCAAGATTTATCGGCAACGAGATCTTTATTACCAATGCTTGTCGCTTTCTCGGTATCTCGAAGCTCTTTTGCTTTTAAGCGAGCAACATCTTTGTCGAGTTGTTTGGCTTTTAACTTCGATTTTTGATCGCGTTTTTTTTGCTGCGCGTGTTCGCTATCGGTGGCGTTATTAGGTGTTTTAGAGGCTGATGTGTGCTTATTCTCGTCATGACTCATTATTTACATCCTCTTTATCGCTCACCAAAAGCTTCGGTTACGTTAGTAAATACAGGCTTCCATAGATATTGAAATACCGTTTTGTCTCCAGTGACGATGTCTGCTTCACCAGTCATGCCAGGGATTAGATCAAACTGACCCGGTTTATCGGAAAAATAGGGTTTATCGATGGCAATTTGCACCTTGTAAAATACGCCGCCTTTTTCATCGGCATCGGTGCTCGGAGATATCCGTTTGACTATGCCATCAAGGGCGCCGTAGCGACTGTAGTCAAAGGCATCAATTTTGATCCGTACAGGTTGACCAACACGAACGAAGCCGATATCTCGCGGAGAGAGTTTAGCTTCCATTAAGCCGGTTTTGGTCATAGGTACAATTACGGCAACCGTTCCACCTGGTTGGATAACACTGCCAGATGACGTGGAGGGGATGGATTGAATAATGCCATCGACGGGGGCGGTCATGGTATTTTCAGAGACCAGAGATCCAGATGATTTTAAGCGGGCAATAATACCCAGCAGTTCAGCCTGAGCATCGGTACGTTTTTCCCCAACTTCTTTGAGCAAGGTTGCTTGTTTCTGTTTCAGTTGTTGCTCTAAATTGAGCAAGTTTTTGGCCAGCACTTGTTGCTTACTTTCCATGCTTTTTAGCTCACGGATATAGGCATCAAGTTTTTGCTGAGACTCTAAAATACGTAGCTTAGACACAGCTTGCACCTCGGTGACCGATTGCATCATCTTAAGTGTTTGCTCTGCGGTTTTAATCTGATCGCTTAACGGTGGAATTTCTGCTTGCAAGCCGTCAATTTCAGCTTGGGACTTAGCAATACCAGACTCAGAAAGTCTTTCTACCGCAATGCGCTCCTCATTCATACGCTTTAGTGAGGCGGTATGTAGCTTGACCAGTTGTGGATACTCAATGGCAAACTCAGTAAAGTCGGCGTCACGCTTATCGATAAAGGCATCGTAACGTTCAATTTTGAGTAGTAAATTAGCGCGTTTACTGGCGAGCTCCTCCTCTGCCGATTGACTGTCAATCGAGACAAAGGTGGCAAGTATATCGCCCTCTTTAACGACATCGCCTTCTTCGACTTCAACAGAAGCAATGGTGCCTCCTGTACGGCTTTGAATAACCTGTCTATGTCCTAGCGGTACCACTTGGCCTTTGGACTTAGAGATCTCTTCAACATGGGTAAAAATAGACCACAGCAGCATGATCAGGATAGAGCCTGTGATAAGCAAAATAATACGCTTGATCAGCTTTCGCTCCGCTGGCGCCTCAATCGCATCGGTAAACTCGTGCTCAGGCCAGACTCGATTTGCTAGTTGTCGATTATCCATTAGAGAGGTTCTCCTGAGATGACGCAGCGGGTGGTTGCTGAGGTGCTTGTTCTGGAATGGGGCCGGCGTAAACCACAGCACCTTTATCTAAAATTACGACTTTGTCGGCTTGCTGGATCAACTCTTGGTCATGACTGGTAAATAGCACCGTTGCCTGTCCTTTAAGTTCACTAAAGGTTTTGAGGAGTTGCGCCTTAGCTATAGGGTTACGGTTAGCAATGGGTTCGTCTAGTACGATAAATCTGGACTGCTTAAGTAAGGCGCGAGCCAGACTAATATAGCTACCTTCAACGGCAGAGAGAAGCGTGTGACCGCGATTAAATAGGTTGATGTTTAAGTCATTTCCAAGTGCATTGAGCAGTGAGTTTGCTCCTGCGTCTTTTAAGGCTTTAGTCAGCTCCGCATCTGTCGCTTCAGGTTTTGCTATGCGCAGGTTCTCGGCTAAGGTGCCAGGAAATAGGTCCGGTTCTGCAGGACAAAAAGCGGCCCACTGTCTAAAAGCTTCAGGATCATATTGCTTAAGATTCTTACTGTTGACTGTGACATAGCCAGCTTGGGCTTCAACAACACCGATCGCCGCCAATAGCATTGAGGTTTTACCGCAAGCATTTGGACCGATAATCGCAACGTTTTCTCCAGGCTCAATATCGACGGTAACACCGGCTAGGGATGGCTCTAAGTCTGCAGAATAGCGTAACGTTACATGTTGAAAGCTGATGCCGGGTGCTTGATGTGTATCGGGTGTATCGAGCCTAAGCTCGTTTTGTTCAGTGCTTGCTTGCATAAAACGATCAAACTGAGTAATTGCAGAGCCCATCATGGTGATTTTTTGGCTGGAGGAAAAAGCCAGTTGAGCCGGCCCCGTGATCCGCCAAATCAGCATGACGCAAGCGATGAGTGCTCCCGGACTGATGCTCTGGTTTAACACCAAGAAAATCCCTGTAAATACGGTGACTAACGCAGTAAGCAGGCTCATTGCATGAGCGACGGCGGCATTAAGGCCATTGCGTTTTGCGTATAAAAAGTTTTGTCGACAGTTCTCTTTGCATTGACGAGCAAATTTAGTATTCCAGCCGTCAGTTTCTCCACTGGTTTTTAATTGTAATAGGTTCTTTGCTAGCTCATTAATCGAGTTTTGATAATCACCACTAATCGTCGGTGAAGCCGATTGTGCATATCTATTAACAGCTTTCATTACGAGGTAAAAAAGCAATAGCATCACAATGGGGACGATGACTAACCAACCACTTAGTAGGGCGATGGTCACAAAGGCGATGAGGGTAAATGGCAGATCGACCAAGCCTGCGCCGCCGGGACCGGCTAACAAAGTTCGTACTTTTTCAGCGTTGCGCATTCTTGCCATATGATTGGAGATCCCCACTCGAGAGAGCACCATCAAAGGCATGCTGAGTAGTCGTCTAAAGGTCAGATCGGAAAGATCTCTGGCGAAACGGTTGCTGGTGGTGGCTAATACATTGGCGCGAGTTAATCGGCTGGCGACTAATATTCCCAATGCGAGCGCTGCGCCGAGTGCAATGCTGGGGAGTACATTGGGAGCTTGCCCACCAATGACTTTATCGTAAACCGCCATGGTAAACAGGGGAACAGCCAGGCCTGTCAGGCTTGAAAGCAAACTAAGCCAAAATACTGGACGATACCATTTAGCCCTTTTGCTCATGTGCGCGGCAAAGGCGCGAATATTTTGTTTACTGCTTGGCAGGTATTCGATAACAAACAGGTGTGCAGGTTTGGGGATGGCACTTTCTTGAATGCTTTGCCATTGATCTGTAGCGATATCGAAAGCTTCAAATAGCTCGTCACGGCGGCGAGCAATAAAGGCGGGCTCAGTTTCGGGTACCACAATAAATGGATGGATCGATTGAGCGATGGCTTGCTGGTGTAACTTGTACACTGAAAAGCCGATATGGTGCTTCTTGAGTAAGCCTGCTAACTGAGAGGTATCAATATCTTGGAACGTTTGGTCATTGATTAAGTTGGTCGCTTGAGCAAAAAGTCCAAGCTGTTGAAATAAACTGATGAGTATGGGTTTTAGCTCTGGCTTGTCAGGCTGCTTTTCAGAATGAACACTTACGGGATCTGTCGTCATCATATTCATCCTTGTGCCGGTGATGTTGTTGGCAGTATTTCACACTCGCCATTTGCGCTGACATTGACCCGCAAATCACTTTGACTGTTAAGGGTGTCAAAGTGAGAGGCGCACAATATGGTCATCTTGCCTTGGTACTGTTTAAGTACTGTCAGCAAGCGCACCTGTGAGTCGGTATCTAATGAGATCAATGGCTCATCGAGTAATAAAATAGAAGGTGACTGCACTAACGCTCTTACCAATGCAATGAGCTTAATCGCCCCCTTATTAAGCATTTGACTGTCATTCACGCCGACTTCGGTTTGGTAACCTGCGGGGAGTTTCGCGATACTCACCGTCAAACCTAAAGCTTCGGCTATCTCCATCGCTCTTGATTCTCGCTCCGGTCTAAACATGGTCATATTTTCTAGTAGGCTGCCTGCAAAAAGAGTGGGCCAGGGGGATACATAGGTGACTGATTGGCGATATTCGTTGGCGTTATGCTCTAGCTGTGCAATGCCTGCGATATAAATTGTTCCTTGCTCTAAATGGTGAAATGCGCCAACAACACTCAATAATAAACTGGCGTGGGTTAGTGGATCTGATGTGATAGTCACTAAGCTACCCGAAGGAATATTCAGGTTAAAGTTCGCGAGTTTTGCGCCTACTTGGTGACTTGCTGCAGCTTCAAAGGTAATCGGCCCAAGGGGGAGTTTTTGATGATACTGAGTGTGACCGTTAAAGGATTCTAGAGGTAGCTTGGCTAAATCATCGACATGAGACATGGCCGTTTTAGCTGATACGAGTCGAGATCGTAAACTGATGATTGCGCTAAGAGGAGCGATTGCGCGTCCAGCTAAAATTGAACAAGCGGCTAGGCCACCAGTCGTTAAATCTCCATCTAGCACTTCTAAGCAACCAATCAGTACGATTAATAAGGTCGTACCTTGGGATGCGCCTTGAATAAGTTCTTGTAGCTTGGATGAAAGCCAGTCGACCTGTTGTTGCAGTGCAAGACGGCGGTAATTGATCTCATTGTACGTTGTCGATAGTCGCGTCTCCATTGCTAAGGCTTTTGCCGTGGTTAACCCCGACAATACCAATATCAGCATACGAGAGCGTTCATTATCTGTTAGCGCTAACGCTTCAGTGACTCGGGTTAATTTTTGGCCTATCACTAGCACCAAGGCCCCAATAAGCGCCCAAACGATAATGGGAATAAACACGAGTGGGCCACCTATATAGGCGACGAGTGCTAAAAAGATCAGGACAAATGGAAAATCCATCAAGGCAACTAAGGCTTGGCCTGAATAGAGTTCACGAATGGCAGCAATGCTTGCCAGTCCATTAGAAACCTTACCCGCTCCGAGATTTTCCACATGATGGTAATCAGAACGCATCAGGGCGCTAACAAGGTTAGTGGTCGTTTTGAGCTCAAAGTTAGCCGCGGATGACGCCAACATCCAGCTACGAGCATAGCGTAGTAGTAACTCCAGCAAGATAGCGACAGCAACGGCAGAGACCAGCACACTTGCGGTGCCGTAGCCTTGATTCGGTAAAATACGGTCGTAGATTTGCAGCATGGTAAAGGGGAGGGCAAGTGAGAGCAAATTGATGAAGATTGAGGAAAGAAACAGTTCGGCCCAAGCCCGATTACTGTTTATTAAGCTTAAATTTTTTCTCATTTGCTGACCTCATCCTAGACGGAGTAAAACAGTGTTTAAATGATAGCCCACAAATGGGTGTTTACAGTAACTTAACTTAAATTTAACAGCATGGATATAGTCAAAAAGAAGCATTAGAAGAGTTTTCTTTATGGGTGCACAAGGGGGAGAGGCGGTTAACTAAAAGGCATAATGAAAAAGAGTCAGCCAGCGGATGTCGATAATGCTGGCTGACGAATCACCTTACTACTGGAGTCTCTGCAAGGTCAGTTGGCAGGATTATGGGTCGTTATTACTGATGATTATCCGTTGCTGTTAATGATATTTTGCGTGTTTTTGGCCTGCTTTAACTTTCATCGGATCTCCGTCATAGCCTAAGGCTTGCCAATCGAGTCTGCCTTGTTTGCTATGACAATCCTTACACTTGAGGGCATCCTCCTTAGGTGAAACCATATGGTTGATTGGCCACCACATCTCTGTGGCAGCAAAATCATATTCACCACTGTACTTAAGTCCTTTTTCGGCCATAGTTTGATTTTGCGCCATGCCCAGTTGAGCAGCTTTATCCCAGTCAAAAGTTTTCCAGTAGCCATCTTTACCAAAGACTTTTGGGGTGATGAAGATATTTAACTTCTTGTCGTAGATCTGTTTACCCGTATGTACTTTAAAAGGTGCGATTTTGGCTTTAGGATCCTTGATGTTGCCTAAAGGATGAGTCAGCTTAGTGACAGCGTTAGGCTGTATTTTATCGCCAGCCATATAAGCATCGGCTTTACCGTTATACCAGGCGTATTGAGGTATAACATTCTTAGCCCATACGAAGTCACCTTTCTTTTTCATGTAGTTGTGCTTGCCATATTCATCTCGGGTTTGTTCCCGGTCAGAGCCCGCGGTTGACCAGTCCCAACTCATTTTTGTTGGTTCGTTTTTAGCAAATTCAGGAATATGACAGGTTTGGCAGGCAACCGCTTGGCTGTGCTCATTAAGCTTGCTGTTTTCATGGGGCGTACTCTCGTGACAGTTTACGCAGCCGATTGGGTTATTACCTCCAGGTGAGACGCCCATGGCATTACCTGTTATTTGGTGATTGAGCGTGGCGTGACAGTCTTGGCACTGAAAGTCATTACCGTCAGTATCCATATGCACATCGGTACGTTTGTCTGGGTAAGACATAGAAGAATCAAGATCGCCGTGTTTGACGCCATCGCCCCCGCCACCATAGAAGTGGCAGGTTCCGCAGTTGTCTCGCACAGGTGTTCCTACATTTTGCGCCACCCGTTCAAGGTTGACTTTCTTTGAGACTTCACCCGCGCCAGCAGGGTCTTTGACGTAGGTGCCGGTGGTGTCGTGGCAGATAAGACAGTCGACCTTGGTCATATCGGTAAAGTCGAAGTTATTGTCTTTCCAGCCGTAACCCGCATGACAGCTTGTGCAGCGGGGCTCGTTACTGGAGATCGCAACACAGAAATTATTAATGGTATTTTTCTTGCCACGCTTTACGCTGCGCCCAGGAAGAGACTGCTCTAGTTCCCAGGTCCAGTGTGATGATTTCATAAAGTCTGCGGCATGATCTTCATGACATTCTATGCACTGAGTTGTAACGTCTGAACCCGTTGCAAATGGCCCTTGGATAAACTCACTATGGTCTTGGGCTGCCCAGGAGCTAGTGCAGTGTAGGAGTATAGTGAGCAGGCTGAGTGTGATAGCTATGGTTTTCATGACGAATCTCCATCCCCTCGGTAATTAGCCGAGGGGGAATCCATTTTTGTTAGAAGTTGACGGTGAGAGAGGCGTTAATATCAAAGGCGGTGTCGACGACGGGTAACATTGAGTAAGCCGTGCCTGCGATAACCTCATCGATATCTTGAGGTGCTCCCACAGGGGTGCCGCTACCCGTATATTCAAAGTCATAGTAGAGACCTGCAAGCTTGATAAACATACGTGGATTGATATCAAACATGTAATAGGCTTCGCCGACATGGCCACGAGTCGCTAGCTTACTGCCGATAGGGTCGTCTTGCGCTTGCGTGAATGGGGTCCAGTATTTAGACCCATAGTTATATTCGAGACCAAATTTTCCGTATGGGGCAGGGATCTGAATACCGACATAGGCACCGTAACCCTCTTTTGGACCACTGTCGTCAGCGGCACTTGGCATCATGATGATCTCAGTGCCATCGGCGTTAAGCTGAGCTTCAAAAACGGCATCACTTAACATGCCACCGAACATGCCTGCGTTGCCGTTACCATCAGCGCGTGTCCAACCACCAGAGATAAACCATTTCACGTCATTATCTTCTTCACGTGCAAAGCCGATCCCACCTAAGAACATATCGCCAATAACACCGCTGGGCTGTACTCGAGTTTCAAAGTTAAAGTTGCTGAACTTCTGCATATCTTGATACATAGTTGGCGCAAAAATGCCCGCTAGCTGAGTCGGGAAGGCCATGGTGCCTTTAAAGCCATCATTGACATCTTTGGCGCCAAAGAGGGTGAATTGAAGAAAGTTTTTGCCATCATTTATCGCATCAATATTAAAGCCACCTAAGTGAGTATCTTTGGTGACGATATCGCCAAACATTTCGCCATTACCCCACTGGGATTCAAAGCCTTGGCCATAACAGATACGCACAACTTGGCCATCGACTCCGGTCAATTCTCCGAGCTTGTATCCTAATGTGGCACCATCGAAGTTAAAGTTGACTAAGTGACCTGATGGCGTTCCGCCTCGTTGCTCATTTTCACGATATTGGGTTGGGGGGCCATAGGTTGAAGGCCGACGTCCAATGGAGAGATAGAATGGTGAACCGTTGATGTTCTTCCAGTCGAAATAAGCGCGCTCGACTCTTAGCCAGTCGCCACTGGTGTTACCGCTGCTGGTGCCATCCATGGTAAATGAGCGCCAAGAATCGAATACTTGCACTCCGGTAGAGTCGCCCCAGTTTTTATACATAGAGAGCCGGCCCGCAAAACTGACGTTGTCCCAGACTTTGGCTTTTAAATTGAGGCGTAACCTTGTGGTGTAAAAAATATCGTTATCGATATCTTGAGTGGTTTTTTGAGCTAAAACATAAGGCATGATCCCCTGAAGCTGACCACTTTGGAATGCCGCCGCTAAATTCGGATCTGCTGCCATCATCTTGCCTAAAGGTGAGCTTGGATCATTTGGCATGCCAAATACGCCGGACATCGCTTTGGCACCAAAGTCACTAAAATTGACCTTTATTGCAGGGTTCCAGGTCACGTTTTGATAGTGAAGTGAGTGAGCTTTGGTACGAAAGTCGCCAGTGATCAAAATTCTGTCGAGGGCGGAGTGGCGCTCATTGTTATCGACGCGATCATTGAGATCGTCAATCTCGCTGGTGATGTCCTCTAGCTGTTGCTTTAGATCTGAAATTTTTTGAGCGTCGTTTTCATTGGCATATACACTGCCAGATAAGGCGATAGCATTGGCAACGAGTAGTGATATAAGGGTACGCATAACATCTCTCCTTTCGAGGTTTGACTTATCTTGCTGTTGTCTTGTCTCGATTGATGTTGAGGGGCAACCTGGACTTGGCTGATTTTTGGCAGCACGAGGCCCTGAGGCTTTCCCCATTTTTAATTTATCTGTTGGTTACTCTGAGAATCTAAGAATGGTGGTAAGTCGGCTTACCGCGTCTTAGCCACAGGTTTGCGGTTGATCTGAGTCAGCCGCATGGTCATAAAGGAACTGTTGAATATCTTTTAAGTCCTTTTCAGATAGCGCATTAAAGGCTTCTTGATCACCTTTGTGCTTCATACGTTTAAAGAAGCGATCCCACTGGCTCATGGTTTTTGTCATTGGAGTGATCTCTCCCCCCACATCACCTTTGCTATGGCAGGCTTTACACTCTTTTTTATAAAGGTGCTTACCCTTTTTAGGGTTACCGCCGTCTGCAGCCTGGGCTTGAAGCCCCAAAGACAGCGCAAGGACAAGGCCTATTCCGATTTTTGAGATTGTTTTCATCATCAATTCCTTACTTTTTTATAGGTTTGATGCCGTCCTTTGCGTGGTTAATTAAATGCTTTAAAAATGCTTCCGTGTTGTTACTAAATTTAGCGGGTGTTGTTGGGTTAAATATTGAGCTTGATCATGTTCATGATAAAAATCTAATTGATAAAAAGATCATTGAATAAAATCTAATGGAGGTTGGCGTGTGTGTGCTTGCTTTTGTTTTTAAAGGATTTTATGGTTTTGAGTGTGATTTTGATTATCTGTTTTTGTCTTGCGGAGTGTTTTTGGTGCGAGGTCTGTGTCACGTTTTTGGGTTTTAGCTATCCCTAAAGTGATAACTAGGTTGACTTGCTGTTAATAAAAAGCCCTAGCAGAAAGACTGGAAGGGCATTAACTTGTGTGAGGGAAGATTAAGGCTGTTGACGCGTAGGTGCTAATACGATTTCACGCACACATACATTTTGTGGTTGCTCGAAGGCGAACACGGCTGCATCAGCAACCGCTGTTGGCTCAATCACTCCGCCCATGAACTCTTTCCACTCGTTGTAACCCGCTTTGATCTCTTCGCTGGTGGTGTGGCTTAATAATTCGGTTTCAACTGCCCCAGGCGCAATCGTCACCATACGCACATCATCTAAGGCGACTTCTTCACGGATATTTTCTGTGAGTGCATGTACAGCAAACTTAGTGGCACAGTATGCCGCATGGTTCGGGAATGTTTTGCGGCCTGCTATTGAGCTCACGTTGATGATGGTGCCTGTTTTGCGCGCTTTCATATCGGCAAGAACCGCGTGAATACCATTGAGTACACCCATCACGTTGATGTTAAGCATACGGCTCCATTCGGCAGGATCTTGAACATCCGCTGCGCCCAGTAGCATGACTCCAGCGTTATTGATTAAGCAACCTACAGGGCCAAACTTGGCTTCGACTGCAGCAATAGCGCTTTTCATTGCATCTGCATCAGTTACGTCAACACTGACGCATAAGCTATTTTCAAGTGCCAGAGCTTGCATAGGTTCAATGCGGCGTGCCAGTAAAAGCAGTGGGTGACCCTTAGCGCTAAAGGCTCTAGCCATTGCCGCACCAATACCAGAAGATGCACCTGTAATAACGATTAATTGTTTCATATCAGCCTCAATAAGGGGGTAGGATCTCGATTGATGAGTATTTTATATAAACCAATATTGTTGATATATAATCTATAGAGAATATGATTGTTTACATATGACTTCTAATGCTCGTCAACATACCGAGATAAAATGGATTGCCGTTCATGTATCAAGACCTAAATTTAGCAGATGTTCGCGCCTTTACCGTGATTGCAGAGAAAGGCAGTTTTACCCTTGCGGCTGAAAAGCTAGGTTGCTCTCGTTCTCACCTTTCAAAGCAGTTAACGCAATTAGAACGCTACCTGGGAGTGACCCTAATTACTCGCACAACAAGGGCGCAGCGATTAACAGAGCAGGGCAGCTTTTTTTATGAGCGCTGCCAACATGCCTTAGATGTTATGGAGCAAGCCGTCGCCAAGACGGTTGATAACGCCCATAACTTGCAGGGAAAAATCAATATTAACTGCGTTGGTGGTTATATCGGTGAAGAGATCGTCAACCAACTGGTGAACGACTTTATGAGCCAACATCCGAACATTCAGATCCATCTTGATTTTAGTAGCCAGCGAGTAGACTTAGTGCTTGATGAGTTTGATTTGGTCTTCAGAATGGGAGAGCTTGAAGACTCAGGCTTGGTGGCGAGAAAGTTGATGGACATTGCCAATTGTACACTGGCATCGCCGGCTTATATTGCTAAGCGCGGTCGTCCTCAACATCCAAAAGAGTTGAAGAGCCATGCCTGTATTACCGGGTCGGTATACCACTGGAATTATCACTCTCGTAGCGATAAAAACCAAAAGGCAGAGGTCACGATTGCTGGCACTTTCTTATGTAAAAATGGCCGCGTGATGAAAAGTAGTGCGTTGGCAGGAAATGGTATTGTCAGATTACCTGAAATTTACTGTAGCACGGAGTTAGATAGCGGTGAATTAGTGCATGTATTTGAAGATTGGACCATATCGGATACACCGCTTTATCTGCTTTATAACAAAGATCAGTTTCAACCAGCTCGATTAAGGCAGTTTATTGATTTCACTACACAGCACTTTATGGAATATGTGGCGTTGCCAAAAAATTGAATTGAAATAAGGTTGAGCCCCCTTTAATCGGTTTGTTACTGATGATTGGGGTGGCAAACATTTTGCTATATAAATGTTTATTTAAAGTTAAATTTGTCATCCATTTTAGTCGATTTTGTCTTAGAATATCTTAAGAACAAAAATAACCTTTTTTCGATTTGAGTCGTATTGCTGCTTAGAGCGTTAAGGACATTAAAAGGTGGAATGGATGAACCTAAAGAAAATAGCACTAGCTTGTGCCTTGTTACATTGCTTTTCAGCCTATGCAGGGCAAGAATATTATGAGGCTCGAAGCGATGCTATGGGGGGAGCGGGCGTTGCAGCTTCAAATAAAGAGGGGGCGGCTTTTGTTAATCCTGCCTTACTCGCGATTAATGCGCATAAAGACAATTCTGCAGTACTGCTGATGCCTGTTCTTGGAATCGATATGGCTGATAGCGATGACATGATAGATAAGTTTGATTCGCTGATTGACGCATACGATGGCTTAGCTGATGCGATTGATACGGGCAATAGTGGTGATATTAATCAATTTCGTGATGATTTAGTAGCTGATTTAGAGTCGTTAAAGGGCACTTCAACCTATGCGAGTGCAGGGCTTGGTTTCAGCGTGGCCATTCCACATCAAAGAATGCCGATGGCAATCTTCTATAAGACTTATGTCAACGCCGTCGGCGTTGCTAATATCGCGCAGTCAGATATCAATACCCTCAATAATTTAGATCCTAATAATCCACCACAAATTTCTGATTTAGACTCTCAAGGGCAAGTAGTAGGCGGCGCAGTATCAGATTTAGGTATTGCATTGAGTTTTCCACTTTCTATCGTCAATATGCCGATTGCAGTGGGTATATCGCCAAAGTTTCAGCGCGTTGACACCTATAACTATATTGCCAATGCGAATAACTTTGATGCCAGTGATTTTGACGACGTTAAGTACCGTAATGATGAGACTAACTTTAACCTCGATATCGGTGTCGCCTTGCAACCATTTGAAGGGCTGACGCTAGGTCTGTCGGGGAGAAACTTGATTAGCCAAGATGTGGATACCATAGAAGTTGAAGGGCAAAAGTTTACCTACCGCGTAGAGCCCTTAGTAACCGCTGGAGTGGCTTATGACTGGAGTATTTTATCGGTAACCACAGATATCGATCTGATTGAAAATAAGAAGTTTAAAGAGCTCGATGGTACTCAATATTGGCGCTTAGGGGGGGAAGTTAGAGCCTTTGATTGGATGTCGCTACGAGTGGGTTATCGCCATGATATGAAAGACTCTACAGCTAATCTCTATTCATTGGGTTCAGGCTTTGCCTTCGGTGATTCTTTTTTCTTAGACTTCACCGGTATGTTTGGTGATGACAATGCGGTAGGAGGCGTGCTGCAAACCTCCTACCATTTCTAACGAGTAACGTTAACCCATTAACTCTATCGTTGATTTAATGGTTAGGATAAGCGCACTGCCGCCACATAAAGCCAGAGTTAACGCTCTGGTTTTTTGTTTGTCGACTCGTCCTACTAATCGCCCTGCCACGATATATCCCAAAATCACAGAGGGTAATAGCATTAAAGAGATATAAAAGTGATGCAAGGTCAGCAAGCCTGCAAATGCCAAAATGATCAAAGCAATCATCGAGCTAAAGATAAAAAAGGCCGATAGAGCGGCGCGAAATTGGCCTGCATCTTTACCTGAAAGCAAGATGGCCAGTGGCGGACCGCCAATTGCGGCTATGTTGCCAAAAATACCGGATAAAATGCCTGCGATAAATAAGCTAAATCGATTCACTGGAATACTAAACTTCATCAAGCTTAAACCAACCGCCAATGCCACAATCGCGGCTATCGCCAGACCTAAAATCGGTTGCGGCGCAATTAAAATCAACGTCGCGCCGAGTATGCCGCCAGGAATACGACCTAAGAGTGCATATTGCAGGCCATTAAACTCAAGCTGACCTCGCTCTCTAAATAGGGTCAGCAGTGCAATAGAGAATCCCATCATGATAACAGGTGCAGGTACTAGGCTCGGATCGACGATATACAGCAAGGGGCTTGCAACGACGGCTAGGCCAAAGCCGATAAGACTTTGGGTTAGTGCGCCACAAAAGATAATCAGTGAGGCAAGTAGTAATGTAATGGGTTCGATCATCTGTTTATCCAGCCAAGACGGCTTATATGGGAACGAATATAGGTTGGCCTATCAGTGACGATGGCGTGAATCGATTTACAGGCAAACTATCAGTCTGCTACACGTTTATAGTGGTATAGAAGCAGATAAGGACTGCTAAGCAGTCCTTATCTGGAGATCATGTTTGTCGATAATCAATGAAGATTATTCAAGTTCTTCCCACTCAATGCCCATTTCATCCATTAGACGTTTAACCTCTGCAGGCATGCTGTCGGGTTTATCTTTAGTTAGATCGGCATCGTTTGGCAGTGGCTGGCCTGTGTATGCATGCAGGAATGCTTCGCACAACAGTTCACTGTTTGTGGCGTGACGCAAGTTATTCACCTGGCGGCGTGTGCGTTCATCGGTAAGTACTTTAAGTACTTTCAAAGGAATGGACACAGTAATTTTTTTCACTTGTTCATTCTTTTTGCCGTGTTCAGCATATGGGCTGATATAATCGCCATTCCACTCAGTCATTGACTCACCTGTAATTTCAAAATTCGGGGCAGATTTTAACCCTTTAAATTGTGCAGTCAAATTATTGCCTCTTATTTATGATAAATGCAAATAGATTTCTATATGCATGGACGTCTAAACGTCTAAAGTGGTTGACGAGGAGGATGTGCTTAGGTACATTTAGACGTCCAGACATCTCTAATAAGAAAATCAGTAACTAAGGAGTAGTACATGACCGAGCGTAAACTTGCCACCGCGGCAGTGCGTCAAGGCATTGAGTCCGATAGCCAACATGGCGCTGTTGTACCGCCAATATACCTGTCAACTAACTACTCTTTTGATGGTCATAAAAATCCAAGAGACTTCGATTATAGCCGCTCGGGTAACCCAACTCGCTCCATTCTTGGCGATGCGATTGCCGAACTTGAAAAAGGTGCGACGGGAGTGGTGACTTGCACTGGTATGGCGGCAATCACCTTGGCGACAAATCTACTCGGGCCAGATGATTTACTTGTCGTGCCACATGACTGTTATGGCGGCAGTTACCGTTTATTTACTAACCTTGCCAAGAAAGGTCAGTTTAAGTTGCTAGTAGTGGATCAGACTGACTCACAGGCACTTAATCAGGCGATAGCGCAAAAACCTAAGATGGTATGGTTAGAAACACCGTCGAACCCCTTACTTCGCGTGGTCGATATTGAAGCTATCAGTTCGGCTAGCCATGAAGTCGGCGCGTTAGTCGTCGTCGATAACACTTTTCTGTCACCTATTTTGCAACAGCCGTTATTACTTGGCGCCGATATCGTGATCCATTCTACGACAAAATATATTAATGGTCATAGTGATGTGGTGGGCGGCGCTGTTGTGGCTAAAGATCCTGAAGTCGGAGAGTTGCTGCATTGGTGGTCAAATACATTAGGGCTAACGGGTTCAGCATTTGATAGTTATCTCACTTTGCGCGGAATTCGCACACTTGCAGTACGAATTCGCGAACATCAGGCGAATGCGCAACGAATTCTTGATACCCTAGTCAATCATAAAGCTGTATCCAAAATTTATTACCCAGGGCTTAAAGATCACCCGGGGCATGAGATTGCGGCCAAGCAGCAAAAAGGTTTTGGCGCCATGTTGAGCTTTGAGCTCCAAGGTGGGGAGCCCCAGTTGGTGGAGTTCTTAAAAAATCTTAATTATTTTTCAGTTGCAGAAAGTCTTGGCGGCGTTGAAAGTTTAGTGGCCGTTCCTGCGACCATGACACATAGGGCGATGGAGCCAGAGGCTCGCGCTGAAGCTGGCGTAAAAGATACGCTTATCCGTCTTTCTGTTGGTATCGAAGATGCTGACGATCTTGTTGCCGATATTGAAGCTGCGCTTAATGCTGCAGCCGCTTGTTAATTAAAGGGGTATACGATGGCACGCTGTCACTTACATAAATTTGGTGGCTCAAGTCTAGCGGATGCAGACTGTTACCGTCGCGTTGCTCATATTTTGCTGACGCATGGCCACAGCGACGATTTAGTTGTGGTGTCAGCTGCCGGTAAAAGTACTAATTTCCTGTATAAGTTGCTCGAATTAAGTAGCACTAAACAGTTGTGGCAAGAAGAGCTGCAGACACTCATTAGCTTCCAGCAAAATTTGATTGAGCAATTGCTCTCAAATGAGCAGGCACGTTCTTTAAGAGAGCGTTTATCTACCGATAAATCTCAGCTGATCAGTCTATTGTCGATAGAGTCAATTAATGACTATCAGAGCAGCCAGGTAGTCAGCTTTGGTGAGCGTTGGTCAGCGCGCCTATTAGCTGCATTGCTGCGCGAGTCAGGGGTTGCGGCGTCGGATGTCGATGCTCGCACCTTACTGATTGCTGATGAGGGCGCAGTGCCGCAAATTCGCTTGCAAGAGTCTCGCGAGCGTGTGCATCTGATGACCGAAGCACACCCAAATGAGCGGCTAATTATTACGGGGTTTATCTGCGCTAATGAGCGTGGTGATACCTTACTGTTAGGGCGTAATGGCTCTGATTTTAGTGCCACCTTGATTGCTAGCTTAGCGGATATTGAGCGGGTCACGATTTGGACC
This sequence comes from Shewanella sp. 0m-8, assembly GCF_052977265.1. NCBI lineage: Bacteria > Pseudomonadati > Pseudomonadota > Gammaproteobacteria > Alteromonadales > Shewanellaceae > Shewanella > Shewanella sp. 0m-8. Next base: position 16,664 of record NZ_JBRIMB010000016.1, read on the forward strand.
GACGTTGAAGGGGTATTTAACGCCGATCCGAATAAGATCAACGATGCAAAGTTGCTGAGTAGTCTTTCACTTGCTGAGGCAAACCGTTTAGCCCATTTAGGCTCACCGGTACTGCATAATCGTACTTTGCAGCCACTATTTGATACCCAAGTGAGTCTGGCTGTGCGTTCAAGTTACGCCTCCCACACAGACTTTACCTTGATTGCACCTAAGAGTTCTTCGGCAAGTGCGCCAGTGGTGACAAACTTAAGTAGCGTTGCCTCGTTTAATCTTGAGCTGAAGAGCGATTTTAAACAGTTTATCGCCTTGCTTGAAGAAACAGGCTTGAGCCCACTTGCTCATTGGGAGCTTGGGCAAAACCGAATTGAGTTGACCGTAACGCTTGAAAACCAGAAGCAAGTGTTAGCTTTGCTTGATGTTAATCGTGAAGCATTAGCTGTGAGTAATATTAAGATCACCGAAGACTTAGGCCTAGTTGCGTTAGTCAGCGCCGATGCAAACCTTTACCGTCGTGGATTTGCCAGATTATTGAGCCGTAACGCCAGACCACTATTTAACGATGGCATGAGTCTCGTGACATTAGTGCCGCAAGGGCAAGTTAACCTGCTAACGCAAAAAGTTCATCGTCGCTGCGCCGGTCCACGTAAGCGCATTGGTGTGCTATTGCTAGGGGTGGGCAATATTGGTGAAGCTTGGGTCGATCTGTTTAGCAATGCCCAGGCGGCGCTTAATAAAGAGTTAGAAGCCAGTGTTGAGCTTGTTGGTTTAGTGAGCTCACGCAAGGCACTAATTAGCGATGAAGGTATTGAGCTTGATACTTGGAAACAGGTTTTTGAAGAGCATGCGACGCCTTGGCAATATAGTCACTTATTTGATGAGGTACATGAGCTGGAGTGTGATGAAGTTATTGCGCTCGATATTAGTGCCAGCGCTGATTTAACTCTGCAATATCCAGAGTTTTTTGCCCGCGGAATACATGTTGTAAGTGCTAATAAACTTGCAGGATCAGGTCCATTACCTTTTTACCGAGAGCTTAAGCAGCAACTGGATAATCGTCGCCTGTTTTGGCGTTATAACGCCAGTTGTGGTGCAGGTTTACCTGTGCAACATGCCTTAAACGATCTGCATAATAGTGGTGACAGCATAGAGGCGGTTGGTGGGATCTTCTCTGGCACACTTTGTTGGTTATTTGAAAACTTTGATGCGAAGAAACCTTTCTCGGAATTGGTTATTGAGGCGAGGGGCTTAGGGATCACTGAACCAGACCCTAGGGATGATTTATCTGGCCGTGATATGCAACGTAAACTACTGATCTTAGCCCGTGAAATAGGCTTTGAGATTGAGCTAGAAGATATCGAACTTAAGTCTTTGGTACCTGCTAACTTGGCTGAATTGCCGCTAGAGCAGTTTTTGTCGCGAATTTGCGAGTTAGATGAAGATATGCAGCAACAGTTTGAGGCTGCAGCAGAGCAAGATAAAGTTCTGAGATATGTGGCTTCTTTAGATAAGGTGGATGGCAAGCTAAAGGCTGAGGTGAGCTTACAATGGGTTGATAATAGTCACCCTTACGCTAACCTAACACCAGGCGATAACGTGTTCGTGATCCGTAGCGAGTTCTACCAAGATAACCCATTGATAATTCGTGGGCCGGGTGCGGGTCGCTTAGTCACAGCTGCTGCCGTGCAGTCGGACCTAGCGCATATTTGCAGAGATTTGCTGCAAGAATAATGTTCACATTTTTGCTGTTACAAAGGACTCGTTTGAGTCCTTTTTTATTTTCAGCTCTAAACCATCTTGTTCAAAAGGCGGATTTTTTACTGTCTCAAGAAAAAAACTCACTTGCCTGCTTTTTGCGCTTGACTTCACTCTCAGTTTCTCTAGTATATGGACATATAGACGTCCAAACGTCTGTTTCGGATTGCAATCTAATGCTGAAGTTGAGGAAGTAGAAATGGGTTTTCATCACGCACAACATGCAACATCATTAAACCAGAGCCTATCTGAGCTAAATGGTGACATTAACGTTTCTTTTGAATTTTTCCCGCCTTCAACTCCAGAGATGGAAAAGTTACTTTGGAACTCTATTCGTCGTTTAGAGCCATTAAACCCTAAGTTTGTTTCTGTAACTTACGGTGCCAACTCTGGCGTTCGTGATAGAACCCACGGCGTGATAGAACGTATTCAAAAAGAAACCGACTTAGTGGCTGCACCGCATTTAACGTTAGTTGACGCGAGTGACGAAGAGTTAAAAGAACTGGCTAAGCATTACTGGAACAGCGGTATTCGTGACATTGTAGCCCTTCGCGGTGACTTGCCAGAGGGAAGCGCAAAGCCAACGCGCTTTGCTAACGATCTTGTTCGCTTACTGCGCTCAGTTGCTGACTTTGATATTTCAGTTGCTGCGTACCCTGAGGTGCACCCTGATGCGAGCAATGCTCAAGCCGACTTGATCCACTTGAAAAAGAAAATTGATGCCGGAGCTAACCGTGCCATTACTCAGTTTTTCTTCGATGTAGAGTCATATTTGCGTTTTCGTGACCGCTGCGCGGCGGCAGGCATCGACGCTGAAATCGTCCCAGGCATATTACCTGTCACTAATTTCAATCAAACTAAACGCTTTGCGGCGATGACTAACGTTTCAATTCCAAGCTGGTTACACCGTCAGTTTGAAGGCCTAGAAGATGATGCAACCACTCGTCAGATGGTTGGTGCTAACGTGGCGATTGATATGGTTAAAGTCTTATCTCGTGAAGGCGTTAAAGACTTCCACTTCTATACATTAAACCGTGCCGAACTCACCTACGCAATTTGCCACACGTTAGGGGTTCGTCCAGGTCAATAAACAGATAATTAATTAGAGCAATAAACTGAACCAATAGCCTAGGCTGTTGGTTTTTTTATGCTGTTTATGGATGGTATTAGAGCGTTAAGTTTTACAGCAAGCTTTCTCTGAGCTTTGTTATTCATGCATATGAAAGCTGTCTGCTCGCTATCACTTACTGGTGATAAGAGGCGGTGGCGCAGCATATTGCCGCACTCTAGAGCCTCGCTGTCATATTATTATGATATTTTTCAATCTACAGTGAGTAATCTTAGCTAAAGCTGCTACTGTTATTTATATAAAAAACAGTGAGGTATGATAATGAAAAGTGGATTAATAATGGCATCTTTACTGATGCTGAGCTCATCAACTTACGCTGCTATGCCGCCTTCGGCAGCGTTATGTGGTAGCTGCCACGGCCCGCAAGGTCAAGGCGTTGAGCCACTAGGGCCGAGGCTAGCCGGCCTTTCAGCAGACTATATTGTGAACCAAATAGTACTGTTTCAATCTGGTAAAAGACAAAATACGACTATGGCACCGATGGCGATGACAGTTCAAGGCCCAGCGATTAAAGAGGTTGCCGATTACTTTGCAGCGCAAGATGCTCCTGTAGTAACTCCGCACATTAGAGGGGAGATAGTGAGTTATACGGACCCTACCGAGAGGCTCGTTTACCAAGGGGATTGGAGTCGTACTATTCCAGCTTGCGTGACTTGTCATGGGCCATCAGGTCTAGGCATTGCTGAGTTTCCACGTTTAGCTGGTCAACAGGCTTCTTACCTTAAAAGTCAGCTGTTAGCCTGGCAAAATGGTACGCGTAGTGGCGATCAGGATAACGTGATGGGCACCGTTGCTGATAAGCTCACAGCTGCCGAAATTGACGCATTAGCACAATATTTTGCCACATTGAAATAGGAGCAAACCATGAAAATAGCTCAATTAAGTTTGCTTTTACTCGCCTTTAATTTTGCTGCTCAAGCTGAAACTTTACCCGATAAGCAAGCAGAGCTTGATGCCTCAGCCAAAAAAGAGGGCCAGCAATACCTGGTTCCACGTCCTTTGACGAGTATTCCACAAGGCGCATTTGGCGACAAAGTTCGCCGAGGTTATCAGCTTTTTGTTAATTCACAACAGATGCGCGGCCAATATGTAGGTAATGAGCTTAATTGCTCAAACTGTCATATGGATGCGGGTCGTAAAGCGAACGCCGCTCCCATATGGGCAGCTTACTTTGCCTATCCTGCCTATCGTAAGAAAAACGACAAAGTGAAAACCTATCAAGATCGTCTCCAAGGCTGCTTTACTTATTCTATGAATGGCAAGCCGCCAGCTTCGGGCAGCGAAGACTTAGTTGCCTTGTCTGCGTATTCTTATTGGTTGGGGATGGGGGGGCTAATGGATATGGCGGGTCTTTCTGCTAAGGTACCAGAGTTAAGTGATGCTGAGCTATTAAAGGGAGGTAAGCGCGATGATTTTCCATTCCCTGCGGCGGTCAAAAATGCGATGACACTTGAGCAGCGCGCCAATTTGCCAGGCAGAGCCTATCCTAAAATTCCGGCACCAGAGCAAGCTTACTCGCCCGAGCGTGGAAAAGCGGTTTACCAGGCTCACTGTCAGTCTTGCCACAATGTAGATGGTCAAGGCTATGAGACTGCAGGAGTGTATTCTCTACCGCCAATATGGGGGCCGCAGAGCTTTAATTGGGGCGCTGGCATGCATAGAGTAAATACTGCGGCTTACTTCATCTACGAAAATATGCCGTTTGGTAAGAGTATTCAGCTCACCAATCAACAAGCCTGGGATGTCGCGGCCTATATTAACTCTCATGAGCGGCCACAAGATCCACGTTTTAAAGGCGATATTGGCAAGCTGAAACAAGAGTACCATATGCACCAAGGTTACTATGGTCAGAGTGTTGATGGGCAAGCGGTACTAGGTAGCAAATCTTTTATCAATAACCCTAAAAAAGGCGAATAATACTCACCTTCAGCATTGCAGGGCTCGAGATTTGAGCCCGCTTTGACTTTGTATTATAGGGAGAGCACGATGCAATATAAAGTCAGTTGCCATTGCGGCGAAGTAGAACTAGAACTGAATTTACCGGATGGCCTTGTAGACTTGCGCCGTTGTGATTGTTCTATGTGCCGCAGAAGGGGAGCGGTGGTTACGTCAGCATCACTCGACGGTATAACGATTATTAAGGGGGCTGAGAAATTATCGCTCTACCAGTTTAATACGTTAACGGCGAAGCATTATTTTTGTCGGATCTGTGGGATCTATACTCATCACCAACGCCGCTCAAACCCTAAGCAATTTGGTGTGAACGTGGCTTGTATTGAGGGGATTAACCCCTATAATCTTGGCGATATCCCGCTAATGGATGGAATTAACCATCCTGCAGACCGTTAACACTAGTGAGTTCACCTCAATGAGTCATCAAGCCCCACTCGATAGCGATAACCGCTGCCCTCTATGTCAGGGATTTAATCATTGTGCTGCGCAAACTGGTACAGGTATAGAGCAATGTTGGTGCAGTAAACAAGAGTTTCCAGATAAGCGTTTATTAACGCATATTTTAGCCGCGGATGAGCTGGCAAGTTTAACTGGAACTGATTGTATTTGTGAGTCTTGTCTGCTGAAGCTTAAAGCGCTGCAAGACAAAGACAGTCATCTCTATAAGAGAATCGATTAGCCCACTAGACCGATAGGGATCAATGAGGCACTATTTGCGATCTTCTATTCCTGCAACGAGCCATATCCCATGGATCCGCTAACTCAGCGCTCAGAGTTTAAACTCGGTTTTATCTTTATTTCAGTCGCCGTACTTTTTTGGGGCATTTTGCCGATAGCACTTAAGTTATCTGGTCAATTTATTGATGCCGTTACCTTAACGTGGTTCCGCTTTTTGGTTGCCCTAGTGGTCAGTTTTGCCATTCAATACTTCAGTGGCAGCATCAAACAATTTAAGGGGCTCGATAAGCGGTCTTGGCTCAAGCTGGTTCTGGCTGGTGTGTTGTTAATTTTTAACTACGTCTCTTTTGTTTACTCGCTTAAGTATCTGGCGCCTGGTTCAGCTCAACTTAACTTTCAAACTGCGCCTTTCTTTCTCGCATTTGGTGGTGTGTTATTTTTTAAAGAGCGCCTAAATGCGATACAACTTAGCTGCTTTGCCACACTGGCTTTAGGCATGTTGATGTTCTTTCATCCCTATTTAGGCTTTTCAAACTCTGACTTGTCAGGATCTGGGTCGTCAGAAGTATGGAAAGGGGTATTGATTGTTCAGTTTTCAGTGCTGTCTTGGGCTAGCTATGCGCTAATTCAAAAGTCGATGATTAAACGCTTATCGCCGAATAACATTCTCTTGTTTATCTACCTCTTTGGTATTTTTGCCATGGCTCCTTTTAGTGACTTAAGCCAGTTTGCTCGCATGAACTCTAGCGAATGGGCGATAGCCATCTTCTGTGCCATCAACACTTTGATAGCCTATGGCTGTTTTGGGCAATCGATGAAGTACTGGCCTACAGGGCAGGTGAGCGCCATGTTGGCACTAACTCCAGTACTCAGCTTAGGCTTAACGGCGGTGGTAGTGAGTTTAGGTTGGTGGAGCGATTTGATAAAAGGGGCATTTATCGACCCGTTATCGTTTACTGGGATAGTCATGATTGTCGTATCGGTGATTGCGGTGCAGCTGTCTCCCATCTGGCAAAAACACAGGGCGTTAAGGCAAGTTCAAGCAAGAGCTTAAGTTATTGAAATAATTAAGCTAATTTAATGGGTGTGGCTTTTTTTGCTCTTTATAACGGGCTTGGGTTATTTGTGCTACCTAGAGACGTTAGGGTTTAAAAACAAAAAAGGAGCCTAATGGCTCCTTTTCTTTATGTCTAGTTTGGCTGCAACAGAGGTTGCAGCTCGTTAGACTTATTCAGCGTCTTTTGGACCTTTACGGTGCGGCTTTCTGTCACCAGAAGGACGACGGTCGCTTGATGAAGTACGTGGGCGACGTGGTGGACGGCTATCGCCACCTGAAGTGTTTTCAAACTTCTCACCAGCAGCTTCACGGATGTTTAGTGGACGACCACAAACACGCACTTTCTTAAGGTGCTGTAACACTTCTTTTGGCATGCCATCTGGCAAGTCAATTGCAGTCACTTGGTCGAACAATTGGATTTGACCAATGTAACGGCTGTCGATGTTCGCTTCGTTAGCAACAGCGCCAACAATGTTACCTACACCAACACCATTGTCACGACCCACATCGATGATGTAACGACACATCTTAACATCTGGGTTGTCCTTCAATGAATCCGCTGCACCTAGGTTTGAAGGTGTTGGGCGAGACTCACGACGTGGACGGTCACTGCGATCACGTGGACCACGGTCATTGCGATCACGAGAACCACGGTCATCACGGTCACGTGAATTACGGTCATCACGGCTATCACGTTGACGCTCGTTCATTGTATGGAGTTGCAATGGACGATCTTTTTGCACTTGCTTAAGTAGTGCTGCAGCAAGTATGTCTGTATCGACTTCTAATTGCTGACAAAGTGTTGCCACTGCGCCTTTCATGAACTCTAAATCTTGAGAGATAATTTCAGCTACTTGCTCACCTAGGCGAGAAAGACGACGCTCAGTTACTGTCTCAGGGCTTGGTACGTCCATTGGAGCGATACGGCTGTTAGTTGCACGCTCGATAGTGCGTAGCATACGCATTTCACGGTGTGTAACAAAAAGAATCGCCATACCTGTACGACCAGCACGGCCAGTACGGCCAATACGGTGAACATAAGCTTCAGTATCATATGGGATGTCGTAGTTAACTACGTGTCCAATACGCTCAACGTCAAGACCACGTGCAGCAACGTCAGTAGCAATAATGATGTCTAGTTGGCCACGTTTAAGTTGGTCAATAGCTCGCTCACGTGCTTGCTGATTCATGTCACCGTGTAGTGGTGAAGATGCATAACCGCGTGCTTCTAACTTTTCAGCTAGTTCAACACAGCTATTACGAGTACGTACGAAGATAATAATACCTTCAGTTTTTTCAACTTCTAAAACACGTACTAGTGCTTCAAGTTTGTTGTGTTGAGAAACCTGAACAAAACGTTGCTCGATGGTTTCAACTGTAGAAGTTGTTGCCGCGATTTTAACGTGAACAGGGTTATCTAAATATTTGTTCGCAACACGCTTAATTTGCTCAGGCATAGTTGCCGAGAATAGCGCTAGTTGGCGAGTCTTAGGCGTGTGCTCAAGGATCCATTCGATATCATCGATGAAGCCCATTTTTAACATTTCGTCAGCTTCGTCAAGTACCATTGCTTTTAATGTATCAAGCTTTAGTGTGCCACGACGCATATGGTCCATAACACGGCCTGGAGTACCAACGATGATTTGAGGGCCACGACGCAATGCATTTAACTGCTGTTGCATGCTTTGTCCACCGTAAATTGGCAGAACGTGTAGGCCTTTCATGTATTTTGCGTAGCTAGCGAATGCTTCAGCAACCTGAACGGCAAGTTCACGTGTTGGTGCTAGCACTAGAATTTGTGGTGCATTAGTATTTGGATCAATGCTGTTTAGCAAAGGAAGTGCGAAAGCACCTGTTTTACCAGTACCAGTTTGCGCTTGACCTAAAATATCTTTACTCGCCATAAGAGGCTCGATACTTGCGGCTTGGATCGGTGTTGGTTTTTCATAACCAAGATCGTCAAGAGCACGCACTAAAGACTCGTTTAGACCGAGTTCGCGGAAAGTTTTTTCATTGGATGACATGGGTTGTAGCCTTGTGGAATAGCAGAGCACTTGGAATGTGCCGATGTTTAAGACAGAAAATCAACCCCGTGTCGACTTCCCGCACTGAAAACGTATCAGTAAGCCGACTAGTATAGCAGGCTACAATTGGTAATACCAATTAATCCTTAGTTCTTTATCTAATTCCATAGCAAATAGTAGGCCAATTAAGTACTTGTGTTAACCAATAAATCATTCTTTGTTCACATTAGTGAGCATTTCTTAGCAGTAAGCTATCAATTTTTAGCAGTTGGTAGGCTGATTCACTAACAGATGCAATAAAGTTAACATCTAAATTATCGGCAGTATCGGTGGTTTGATGGTAATCGCGGTGTGCCGGTACACCAAAATATAGCCAAGGTATTCCAGCTTTATGCAGTGGGTAATGATCAGAGGCTCTTAAGAAGTCGAAGGCAATAGTCGAACCGTCGAAGGCTCTCGGGTGCTGGGTTCTAATGCACATCTGGTTATATTGTGTAATTGCGCTACGCATCTTAGAGAATGATTCGAAGCGGCGAGAGCCTTCAATATAGATGGCATCATGCCTGTTTGGACGACCTATCATATCCAAATTAATTGCTAGCTCAATCTGATTAATTTGTGGTGTGGTATCGGGCAATTTTAGCGCTTCGACCAAGGCATAGCCACCATAAAGCCCTGGCTCTTCTGCATCTGTTGCGACAAATAGCAAGTTCACCTCACTGCCTTGGCTCTTTGCTTGTTGTGCAAGCTGTAGTAAGCCTGCAACACCTGATGCATTGTCATCGGCGCCAGGGTGATAGCGATTAGCATCGCCACCTAAGTGATCGTAATGAGCAATAATAATCCGCCATTGCTTACTGCCATTATTGGCCGCAACGAAGCCTATCATGTTGATACCTAATTTATCGCTGAAGGAGCGGCGGTAGTGAAATGGATGTTGATACTGACCTTGCCAGGGGCTAAGGCCAATCTGTTGGTAGCGGTTTTGAATAAAGGCTCTGCTTAATGCCGCGCCTTGTGTTCCGGTTTTACGCCCAGACATCGCTGAGCTGGTCAGAGTGTTGATATCGGCGGAAATCGTTGCGGTATCGGCCCAATCGATTATTGGTGCTTTATTGCAACTTGGCTGGTTAGCACAAGAGATAAGCGTGATTGAAATCGCTATTAATAACAGTAAACGCAACATCCATTTGCCCTTAAGTATTAAACCAATATATTGAGATTAGCTTTTAAGGGCGCAACTAGCGACTAGATTTTTAGTTGCTGGACGACATTATTATTGGTTTGAGGTAGGTCGATAGCTTTAATTTTGTAAACAGGTACTTGGGAGAACAAGCGATGTTTTGCGCCAACGTTAACCAGAGACTCCTCTTTTAGGTTACCTACGGGCACACGAGCAACGCTGCCGTCCGGCAGTGCTATAGTACTGGATTCTTGATCGCTACTTATCACTCGTGCCTTATGTAAAGTGCAGTTACCAAATAGGGGATCAATAACCGCGATAAGCAGTAGGCCAAGTGTAAACACTAGGCCTAAGCTTAAAAAAACAAGTCTAAAATGCATTTAGCGAGTCTGTAGTTCTTATGACTTTTGAAGCAATGGCTTCAAAAAGCGCGCGGTATGGGACTCTGTATGTTCAGCAACCTCTTCAGGTGTACCGGCAACTAAGATGGTACCACCGCCAGAGCCGCCTTCGGGGCCAAGATCGATAATCCAGTCTGCAGTTTTAATCACATCGAGATTATGCTCAATCACCACGATAGTGTTGCCATGAGATTTGAGTCTATGCAAAACATCCAATAAAAGTTGGATGTCGGCAAAGTGCAGTCCTGTAGTGGGTTCATCAAGAATGTACAAGGTTTTACCGGTATCACGTTTAGATAACTCTTTGGCGAGTTTAACGCGCTGAGCCTCACCACCTGACAGGGTGGTGGCGCTTTGGCCAAGACGAATATAAGACAAGCCCACATCCATCAAGGTTTGTAATTTACGGGCTACGGCTGGGATCGCATCGAAGAACGGACGCGCCTCTTCAACTGTCATCTGCAGCACTTCGTGAATGTTTTTACCTTTAAAGCGCACATCTAAGGTTTCGCGGTTATAACGCTGCCCCTTACAGTTGTCACATGGCACATACACATCGGGTAAGAAGTGCATTTCAACTTTAATTAAGCCGTCACCCTGGCAAGCTTCACAGCGACCACCTTTGACGTTGAAAGAGAATCGACCCGGTTGGTAACCGCGAGTACGTGATTCCTGTGTTGCAGCAAACAGTTCACGAATAGGGGTGAAAATACCCGTGTAAGTGGCAGGATTTGAGCGCGGTGTGCGGCCGATAGGGCTTTGGTCGATATCGACGACTTTATCGCAGTGATCCATGCCGACAATGCTTTTATAGGGAGCGGGCTCATCGACCGTTGCACCATTAAGTTGCATGTGCGCAATCTTATAAAAAGTATCATTAATCAGAGTCGACTTACCCGAACCTGACACGCCAGTGATACAGGTAAACAAGCCGACTGGAATTTGCAGATCGACATCTTTAAGGTTGTTACCCGATGCACCAAATAGCTCAATCAATTTTTCAGGATCGTATTGAGTGCGTTCGGTCTTTATGTGAATCGTCTTTTCACCAGAAAGGTACTGACCAGTGATAGATTCTTTACAGTTGAGCAGATCTTGCAGCGTACCTTCGCCAATCACCTGGCCGCCATGCACACCAGCACCTGGGCCGATATCAATAACATGGTCAGCCATACGAATCGCATCTTCATCATGCTCAACCACGATAACGGTATTACCTAAATCACGCAGGTGAATAAGGGTTTGCAATAGACGCTCGTTATCACGCTGATGTAAGCCAATCGAAGGTTCATCGAGTACGTACATTACGCCCACAAGGCCTGCACCAATTTGGCTAGCCAGACGAATACGCTGCGCTTCACCACCTGAAAGTGTATCGGCAGAGCGTGAAAGGCTTAAGTAATTCAAGCCCACATTGACCAAGAAGCCTAAGCGGTCACGGACTTCTTTTAAGATTTTATCGGCAATCTGTGCGCGCTGACCGGTAAGTTCTAGGTTTTCAAAATAGTTCATGGCTTCGCCAATAGACCATTGAGTTAACACCGGTAAATTCAAGTCTTCAATAAACACGTTACGCGCTTCTTCACGCAGGCGTGAACCACCACAACTTTGGCACGATTGAGTATTAATGAACTTGGTTAGTTCATCGCGAACCGCGTTTGACTCAGTCTCACGGTAGCGCCTGTCCATATTGTTTAAAATCCCTTCGAAAGGATGATTTCTAACAACAACATCGCCGCGATCGTTAATGTACCTAAAAGCAATGCTCTGATTACCTGAACCATAAAGCACGATTTTACGCACATCATCGCTGAGCTGCTCAAACGGCTTTTCGATATCAAACTTATAATGGTCGGCTAATGAGGTGAGCATTTGGAAGTAATAGAAATTACGTCTATCCCAGCCTCTAATCGCTCCGCCAGCAAGTGACAGTTCAGTGTTGGTGATCACGCGTTCAGGATCGAAGAACTGTTGTACCCCAAGGCCATCACATGTTTGGCAGGCGCCTGCGGGATTATTAAACGAGAAGATCCTTGGCTCAAGCTCGGCCATTGAGTAACCACATACTGGGCAGGCGAAGTTAGCCGAGAAAACTTGCTCTTCAGGCTTAGCTTTACCTTCAACAGGATCCATGCAGGCAATTTTTGCTATGCCACCAGATAACTCAAGTGCCGTTTCAAACGACTCGGCTAAACGTTGCTTAATATCACCGCGGACTTTAAAGCGGTCAACGACCACTTCGATGGTGTGCTTAACATGAAGATCAAGCTCTGGTGGATCGCTTAAGTCACAGACTTCGCCGTCGATGCGAGCGCGAATATAACCTTGTGCTGATAGGCTCTCTAATAGCTTTACGTGTTCACCCTTGCGGTTATTAATTACCGGCGCAAGCAGCATTTGACGGCTGTCTTCAGGTAACTCAAGCACTTTATCAACCATCTGGCTAACGGTTTGAGCCGCTAGAGGCTTGCCATGAGTTGGGCAGCGCGGTTCACCTACGCGGGCAAACAACAGTCTTAAATAATCGTAGATTTCGGTAATGGTACCCACCGTTGAGCGTGGGTTATGAGACGTTGATTTTTGTTCGATGGAAATGGCAGGGCTTAAGCCTTCAATATGATCAACATCAGGCTTTTCCATCAAGCTCAAGAATTGACGTGCATAGGCTGATAATGACTCGACATAACGTCGTTGGCCTTCTGCATAAAGCGTGTCAAAAGCAAGAGAAGATTTGCCCGAACCTGACAACCCCGTGATGACAATTAGTTTGTCGCGAGGAATAGTTAGGTTGATGTTTTTAAGATTGTGGGTACGAGCACCACGTACTTCAATATTTTCCATCTAGCGTTCAGATCTCAAAGCCGAAAAAAGTGGTTAAGTATCTCACAAAATTGCCACAGGAAATAGACAGAACTGGCTATCAATTGTAGGAGTGAACCAAGATCTCTCTAAGAAACCGAGATAAAGGCATTAGGTATCAAAGCTTTCTGAAGTCTGTGTTTAAAAGATGGTTTGACTTTGCATCTTTGCTTTTTACTTTTGGGCTATTGAAAAACTTCGTGATAAACTGCGCGACCAATTTAAAGTCACTGATCAGGGCGGGGCCATGGCCAACAACGGACTTTCCAAAACAGAGAAAAAAGTCGCGTTTTCTTTAGCCAGTGTGTTTGGATTGCGAATGATGGGCTTGTTTATGATCATGCCTGTATTTGCACTTTATGGACAACACTTAGAAGGTTTTTCGCCTTTATGGGTGGGTATTGCCATTGGCGCATACGGTTTAACACAAGCGATTTTGCAAATCCCGATGGGGATCTTATCTGATAAATTTGGTCGTAAACCGATTATTTTAATCGGACTACTGATCTTTGCTCTTGGCAGTCTAGTGGCAGCCAATGCCGACACTATCTATGGCGTAGTGGCCGGGCGAGCCTTGCAAGGCATGGGGGCGATTGCCGCCGCTGTTTTAGCCTTGGCTGCAGATTTAACCCGAGATGAGCAACGCACCAAGGTGATGGCGATTATCGGCATGTGTATCGGCTTCTCGTTTGCCTTGTCTTTATTAGTTGGGCCCATTGTGGCGCAGCATTTAGGCTTGTCAGGCTTATTCTTTATGACGGCTGGGCTTGCGCTGTTAGGTATGCTTATCGTGCAGCTTTTAGTGCCTAACCCGATTTCGCAGGCCCCAAAAGGGGATACGGTTGCCGCGCCTGAAAAGCTGAAGCGTATGCTATTTGATCCGCAGTTATTTAGACTCGATGCCGGTATTTTTATTTTGCACCTGGTATTAACCGCTGTGTTTGTGGCGCTGCCGCTAGACTTGGTTGATGCGGGCTTAGCCAAAGAAGAGCACTGGATGCTCTATTTTCCAGCCTTTATGGGGGCATTTTTCTTGATGGTGCCGCTGATTATTATTGGGGTTAAGCGCAATAATACTAAAGGCATGTTCCAAGTCGCCCTCATTATCATGATGGTTGCACTGGGCTCTATGGCGATGTTTGCCAATAATTTAGTGGTATTAAGCATTGCTGTGGTGTTGTTCTTTACTGGTTTTAACTACCTTGAGGCATCGCTACCTAGTTTAATTGCCAAGTTTTGTCCTGTTGGTGATAAAGGCTCTGCAATGGGGGTTTATTCGACGAGTCAATTCTTAGGTGCATTTTGTGGTGGTTTATTAGGCGGCGGCGCCTATCAGCTGGTCGGTGCATCTGGAGTATTTGCGGTCGCATTAGGCTTAATGTGCCTGTGGTTTTTGTTGACCTTCGGAATGAAAAATCCAGTGCTACTCAAGAGTTACACATTAGAAGCCAATGTGAGCGATAAACAGAGTGCAGTGGTGATGGCTACTGAGCTGTCGGCATTGGCCGGTGTGTCAGAAGCTATCGTTGTACTCGAAGAGAAAGTGGCTTATTTAAAAGTAGATGACCATTTCGATTTGAGAGAAGCCAGAGCTGTGTTAGGCTCTGTCAATTAGTAAAAATTTAATGAATGTCGCAGGAGATTTCAATGGCTAGTCGTGGTGTCAATAAAGTAATTTTGGTGGGCAATTTAGGACAAGATCCTGAAGTACGTTATATGCCGAATGGCAATGCCGTAGCCAATATTACCGTGGCGACAAGTGAGTCTTGGAAAGACCAACAAGGTCAACAGCAGGAGCGTACTGAATGGCACCGTGTTGTGATGTTCGGCAAGTTAGCTGAAATCACTGGTGAATATTTACGTAAAGGCTCTCAAGTTTATCTTGAAGGCAAGCTACAAACACGTAAGTGGAAAGACCAAAGCGGACAAGATCGTTACAGCACTGAAGTTGTTGTCGATCAAAGTGGTAGCATGCAGATGCTAGGTAGTCGCAACCAAAGCGGTGGCGCTCCGGCACAAGGTGGTAACTCTGGTTATGGCCAGCAGCAATCACAGCAGCAAGGTGGATACGCACCTGCGCCGCAACAACAAGCTCCACAGCAGGGCGGTTATGCACCTAAGCCACAACAAGCACCTGTTCAGCAGAGTGGTTACCAGCAGGCTGCGCCGCAACAACAAGCTCCACAGCAAGGTGGTTATGCACCTAAGCCACAGTCTACTCCGGCTCCTCAGCAAGCGCCACAACAGCGCCCAGCACCGCAGCCACAGCAGAACTTCACTCCAGATTTGGATGATGGCTGGGACGACGATATCCCGTTCTAGATCCCTTATTTTTTAAAAGTGTAAAAATAGACGCTTTTATATAGATAAATATCCCTGAGCCCAGCAGAAATGCTGGGCTTTTTTTTGAACCTTTATCATTGATTTAATACCTCGCGTTTCTACAAACGTACCTAAAAGTACTACGCCTTTTTTCTACCTTTGATATTCCAGTGGCAAACAGTCTCGTTTTGGGCATCAAAATAGATGGAATAGCTGCTAGTGTAGAAAACTCAAAATTATAGCAGCGGGATGGCGACGACTAAGTACGACTAAGTGTTGTTATCAGGTTTTCAAATGAGAAATTCTACCCAAGGGTTGCACTGGTTATGCGGAAAACAATTTCAATTCTTATACTGATTTTCTGCTGTACTTTCCCTGTCGCTGCTGAAGATAACGATATTGAAATTAGTGGCTTAGTTATCGATAGAACGCTCACCCGTTTTGGGAAAGATTTTAGCTTCTATTATTCAAGCTATTGGCGAGACCTGCCTTTTACTCAAGGTTTTAACGTCACTTTATATGAAACGGTCTTCCCACAAGCGGGTACCTTACTCACTCTAGAGGTGAATGGGATAACCATCTACAAAACCCATTTTGGACGTAGAGCGAGTCCAATAAAAGAAAGAGCAGAGCAGGCTATTTTACTCACAATCGATCATTTAGCTCGGGTTAGGGCAAATGCGATTACAGGAGAGTTGGCAGACGGTTCTGACGGATACTAGGATAACGATAATGAATAACAGGATGTTAATTCTCATAGGGCTGCTATTAGCGAGCCCTAGCCAAGCAACAGAGCTGGTTTATACACCAATTAATCCCAGTTTTGGTGGCTCTGCGCTGAACGGTTCTTATCTACTCAACAAGGCCAATGCGCAAAATGACCATACGGCCGGTACGAGCGAAAAAGATTTTGTCACCCGCTTTAAGGAGTCCCTTGAACGTAACATCATGAACACCATCACGCGTGGTGTGGCCAGTGGTGAAATCACAGATGGCACCTATGACACGGGCGATTTTAGAATTGAAGTTGCATCAATTGGTGGTGGCGTTATGTTGACGATAACTAACTTGCTTACGGGTGAAGTGACCGTTATTGAAATGCCGACATATGGAGGGTAACTGATGAAGTCGTTAACCACGTTGATTGTTGCACTCGGTTTGGTGGGCTGTAGTCTTATTCCAAAGCCTGAACTGAATATTACCGAAGCTAAACTTAATCCAACTAGCGAAACCATGCAGGCTTTAATGGCAAAGCCTGGGCCAAAGTATCCAATCCCGGTTGCGGTCTATTCTTTTAGGGATCAAACGGGTCAGTATAAGCCTCAGCAAAATGTCAGCTCATTCTCGACAGCTGTCACCCAAGGTGCCACGTCTATGCTGGTGCAAACATTGCTTGATTCAAAGTGGTTCACTCCGGTTGAAAGAGAGGGGCTACAAAACCTATTAACCGAGAGAAAAATTACTAAAAAACAACCTGTAAAGACGAAAAAAGACGAGGTGCCTCAGCTAACCAATGCTCGACTTTTATTAGAGGGCGGCATTATTAGTTATGAAACTAATATCAGTACTGGTGGTGCTGGAGTCGAGTATTACGGGATTGGCGCATCAGAAATGTATCGTGAAGATCAAGTGACCATTTATCTACGTGCTGTTGATGTACATACGGGTAAAGTCATGATGTCAGTGTCGACAACAAAACGAGTCTTTTCTCAGGAAATGCGTGCAGGATTGATCCGCTTTACCAGCCTTAACCGCTTAGCTGAAGCGGAAGTCGGCTTTACAACCAATGAGCCGGTACAATTTTGTGTGCTACAAGCGATTGAATTAGCGGTATCGGAGCTTGTTGATAAAGGCGTTAAGATGGGCTACTGGACGGCCGCATAAGTATTTTATATTTTGTTAATAAATGCACTGCTAAGTGAGCAAGAAAACATTTTTCTTGCTCATCTTGCCTATCAATATTTCATATTTCATATTTCATATTTCATATTTAATATCCAATATTCAGTTTAATCTTCCGTGTATGATTTTATTTACAGGCTAAATGCTTGTGCGTACCTGTTTTTGTGGCTATTTATTTCGTTGTGCGGTATTAATGTTGCAATCTTGTTGCTGATATAGGGGTTGGTCATGTTAGGGGTCTACTTTACTGACTGTCTATAGTGCAGGGAACTGGCAAATTCACGGAGAGAATTCAATGAGTAAAATCGATGAGTTAGTATTTATTCATCAGGTCGCATCGCCCTGTCACTTGGCTATTTTAGCCGAATCGATTGGTTTAAAAACCAGAGTAATCAAAAAGCCGTCAGATCTTGTGGTGGCTAAAGAATGTAATCGCTTCTATCTTGTTGCTCAAAAAGGTACAGCCCTTGATAGTAAAGGGATCCCTTTAGTTGCTGCTAGGCTCGTATCTCAGTATCCCATCGCTTTATACCAAGTTGAGCGCGACTCATTAGATCCTAAAGCTGCAATGCTGTTGGGAATTAAGGGCTTGTTGTATGCGGATCAGGGAATGGATCTACTATTAACTGGCTTGCGCAAAATGGTCGCCAATGAGCTGTGGTACGACAGAAAATTACTCAGTGAAATGTTTAATCACTTAGTTAAGCGTTTAGATAGTGGCTCTGAATCTTTGCAAGACACGGTGGTAATGCTACAAATGCTAACTGGGCGTGAAAGAACCATTATTCAGCTCGTATCAAGTGGAGCACGTAATAAAGAGATTGCTCATCAGCTTTGCATTAGTGAGCATACGGTTAAGGCACATATTTCATCGATTTTTAGAAAGACTCAGTCACGCAATAGGGTTGAGTTATTACGTTGGGCGCAAACCTACCAAAGCCAATTCGAACTCTGCTCTTAATGCTTAGATAGTGGAATGTTACTTCTGGCTTAAATTAACACTGAAGTAATATATAAAAAGAAAGGGAGCCTAAGCTCCCTTTTTTGATCTCACTTTGAAGTTATATTTTAGTTTTGCATTACCGTTGCTGTATTAAAGTCACCAGTTTGCGTAACTGAAATAGCGTTACCAGAACCTGACTGAGAACCCATTACGAGGTTATCGTTACCAGTTTGGGCAATAGTCAGCGTGTTTTCTACGCCTTCAACCATAAAGCCACCGTCATCTTCAGCGCCAACCCAGTTGCCATTGCCTGTTTGATAGATAGTCGCGATATTTTCATCGCCTACAATAATGAGGTCAATCAGGTTAAGATCACCTTCTTGCGTCATTTCTACTTCAGTGTTATCAAAACCGACGACTGTAACAAGGGCTTCATTTTGGTTGCCATCTTGCTCGATATCAACATCATTACCGAAGCCTAGTACGTCGGCATAACCGAAGTTCTCATTACCTTCTTGAGCGATTTCGATGCTGTTATCGTCGAGTTCAGTGAAGGCTACTGCAGTATTGGCGTCACCGTCAGATATGATTGAGATATCATTGTCGTCACCATACTGAGCGAATGTCGCAAAGTTACCATTGCCTTCTTGATCTAGATTCACACTGTTTTCGTCACCAAATACTTGAAACTCAGCGCCATTATTATCACCATCTTGCTCAATACGAATCGTATTATCACCACCTTGAATTTCGGCAACTAATGTATCGCCAATGGTGTTCGAGCTACCATCTTGCTCAATCTCGATGTCATTGTCGTCACCAGCGGTAAAGGCTAAGTAAGCCGTGTTACTGGTACCAACTTGTTCAATTTCAATTTCATTATCAGAACCGGCCAGCGCATATACAAAACCTGTGTTGCTATCGCCTGCTTGAGAGACAACAAAATTATTGTTATCGCCCTCAACGCCTTTAACTGCACCTAGGTTATCATTGCCTTCTTGGTAAACCTCAACGTCGTTGTTGTCACCAACATTGGCGCTAATATCCAGTGATACCATACCTGCAACGTTGTTGTCGCCGTACTGAGTGATATCACCGTCGTTGCCGTTACCTTCAACACGGAACGTGGCAAAGTTACCGTTACCATCTTGCTCAACATAGCTCGTGTTTTCAGCCCCCACGAGTTCAACAACAGCTTCGTTTTGCTCACCAGTCTGCATGACATCAACCATGTTGCTATTACCCGTCACATCAATATCAATTTGGCTAAAAAAGCCTGATTGATTGACATTCACTTCGTTGCCGTCACCTTCAATGTTTGCATCTGTAATGTGCCAATCTTCAGTTTGATTAATATCAATCACATTGCCTTCACCCGTTGACTCAACGTAGGCCTCAATCCACTCGCCATCTTGTGTGACAGTCGCTGCTTGGTCATCACCGGTCTGTTTAACGCTAGCAATATGTAGATCACCGGTTTGGCGAATGGTAGCGTCCTGACCAACAACGTCACCCGATGCGATAGTGGTTTGAATAATTGTGGCACTGTTTGCTGAATCGGCTAATGCATTGCTGCTTAGGCCTAAACTTGCTGTAATCGCTAGCGCAATCATAGTTTTAGTTGTTTGCGATCTCATTAGAGGCTCCCTGCTTAATATTGAGTAATTGTGATTGCGGCACCGTCTGCAATCTGTTCAATTGAAAAACTGGCACTTCCCAGCTGATTTATTTGTACTAAATTGTCATTGCCAATCTGGGTGATATAGGCTTGGTTATCCGTCCCAGCTTGTAAAAGATCAACTTCATTATCTTGTCCAAATTGAATGACTTCTGCTTGATTACTACTGCCAACTTGGATTAAGTCAGTGATATTTCCCTCGCCAGACTGGCTCAGACTGGCTTGGTTAAGTACGCCGACTTGCACAAGGTTAATAATGTTGTCTCGCCCTGAACTTTCGAGAAGTGTTTGCAGTGTTATGGGGAGTTCATTGGCAACTAACTCTGATTCATTGCCAAGGCTAGAGGCTGAATAGAGTGAGAGGGCAAGGATGACTCCAACTGTTTTAAAAACCGACACTTAACGCTCCTTCATTAAGATTACAAGGTGAAGCACACTTCACTTTGTGCTTGCTGGTGAGGTCTCTTTACTAGAAGTTGCTCGCCAGATAAGTTCCTCAAGTTACCCTGTTGTTTTTTTGCTGCAATAAGAAAAAGGTCTACTTATTTGAGTAGATGAAAATTCTACCAATCTGACGATAGATTATCTTTTTACTGTTGAATGCTAAGAGGTTTTGGTTTTTTTAACTGTTTTTGGATCACTTTTTATAATGCAATGGGATTAGTAGTTTAGTCCTAATTGGTCGGCAAGCTCTTTCAAATGCTGAGGCGCTGTGGCAACAATTTGATGGGTTAAAAATGCCGGATGTTCACTTTTGTTTTCAACAAGCCAAGCGTTGTTATGGGCTGGATAATGGAGTGTTTGGGGTACCGGTTCGGGAAATTTAAAGGATTAATAGGGAACCTGTTTATGTTTAAGAAACTGACACCGTTAGCCTCTGCTATCGCTGGAATTATCGCGGTTTCGTCTGCTCCAGTGCAGGCGAAAGTAGTAACTCAACACGAATATATTAAAGACTCGCTAATCGTTGTTTATAAAGACAATGCCACTCAGAGCGAGCGCGCGTCGGCTCAACGTCTGGTTAGGGCTTCTATGCGTGATGTTAATGCCGATGGTGTTGATGACCGTTTTGCTAACTTGCTTGAGGGTAAGCTGGCTAGATTATCACTTCGTCCAGGTTCAGATGTTGGGCAGGCGATCAAGATGATCAGTCGTCATCCTGCAGTAAAATATGCAGAACCTAACTATGTGATTAAGGCGATTGGTACGCCTGATGATCCAGACTTTGTGTCTTTATGGGGCATGAATAACACGGGCCAAGATGGCGGTGTAGCTGATGCCGATATTGATGCAGTAGAAGCTTGGGATGTCACCACTGGTGATAGCGCTATTGTGGTTGGTGTAATTGATACCGGTGTTGATTATAACCACCCAGATCTACAGGCAAATATGTGGACCAACCCGAATGAAATTGCTGGTAACGGCATCGATGATGATGGTAACGGTGTAATCGATGATATTCATGGTTTTAACGCTGTGAATAACAGTGGCGATCCTATGGACGGCAACGGGCATGGTACTCACGTAGCAGGGACGATTGGTGCGTCGGGTAACAATGGTGTTGGCGTTGTAGGTGTTAACTGGGACGTGAGTATTGTGGGTTGTCAGTTCTTAGATTCGAGTGGCTCAGGCTCTACGGCTAATGCGATTGCTTGTATCGACTATATGACAGATTTAAAGTTAAATCATGGCGTAGAAATTAAGGCGACGAATAACTCTTGGGGCGGCGGTGGCTTTAGCCAAGCGTTGAAAGACTCTATCGATGCCGGTGGTGATGCTGGGATTTTGTTCTTTGCTGCAGCGGGTAACAGTGCGGTCGATAATGATGCGAATCCGCACTATCCATCAAGTTATGATTCTGATGCGGTTATGTCGATTGCCAGCACAGATCGAAATGATGACATGTCTAGCTTTTCTCAGTGGGGCTTAACCAGCGTTGATATGGGGGCGCCGGGTTCAGCTATTCTTTCAACTACACCGGGCAACACGTACTCGACATACTCTGGTACATCAATGGCGACACCTCATATGACAGGTGCTGCAGCGCTAGTATGGTCTATTAATCCAGACTTAACACCGTTAGAGATGAAGCAGTTGCTGATGGATTCTGGTGATGCCAATACTGCACTTGCAGGTAAGACCGTTGCGGGGACGCGATTGAACGTAGCCAACGCGCTTGATCTTGCCGATCCCGATCCTGCTTATCGCTTTACGGTAACGCCAACTTCACAAACTGTAGAAGCCGGTAGCTCAACTCGTTATGACTTTAGTGTCGGCAGTGTCGCGGGGTGGGACGGTACAGTGGCATTAACTGTCGATGTTACGCCAACTCTTGCTGGTGTAACGTTATCGAGTAGCAGCGTAATGGCAGGTGATAGCTTTACTGTTGATGTTGCAACTGATGCTGCAGCTGCTTGGGGAGATTACACCATAACGGTTTCGGGTGATGACGGCAGCATTGTTAAGAGCAAAGCGGTTTCACTCACAGTGCTACCTGAAGGTATTCAGGACTTTACTTACTCAAATACTGATTCTGCAGCGATCCCTGATAATGATCCGGCAGGTATTGTTAGCACTATCGTGATTGCCGATGATGTTCAGGTATTTGGTGTTAACGCTAATGTGGATATCTCTCATACTTGGAGCGGCGATCTCGCCGTCACCTTAACTTCGCCAGCTGGCACTGAAGTTGTGCTACATAACCGTGAAGGTGGCAGTGCAGACGATATCGTTAAGAGCTGGGACTTGAGTGCCTTTAATGGTGAAATGGCAACCGGTACTTGGACATTGTCAGTTGATGACAATGTTGGTTCGGATACGGGAACACTCAATAGCTGGGGGATGATTATCTCTGGTGTGGGTGAGGCGGCTCCAGCTGCACCTGTCGCTGGCTTTAGCTATGCTGTAGATGGTCTCAATGTTGCCTTTACTAACTCAAGTAGTGATGTGAACGATGATATTGTTGGTTATAGCTGGGATCTGGGTGATGGTGGTGTATCGACAGAGATGAGCCCAGCTCATAGTTACGCGGCTGCTGGAACTTACACTGTATCTATGACGGTTACAGATGCTGAAGGTAATAGTGATACCGCGACGATGAATGTAGAGGTCTTTGAGCATAGCATTACAGCGGGTGTCGCACGCGCTAAGCTATCACGTCGTGGCAGTGCACTGGTCGACTTAACTTGGGATGGTGCATCAGGTGATAACGTGGTGATTTATCGTGATGGCAATGCGATAGCAACTACAAGCAATGATGGCCGTTACCGTGACCGTTTCTCTGGTGCTGCAGCATCGGTAGAATACAAGGTATGTGAAGCATCAAGCAGTCTTTGTTCTGATGTGATAACAGCAGCTTTCTAAGTTTACTTAGTGAGTAATACTGTTATTTAGTTATATGAAGCGACCTTATGGTCGCTTTTTTTATGTCTGTATTTTGAGGGCTACAGCTTTAAGCACATAGGTTTAAAAGTTAACGTGGTATTTATCGAGAATGGCTTGATAGGCACCAGAGCGTTTTAAGTTTTTAACGCCTTCTGCAAATTTTTCAGCATATTGCAGGCCTTGCACATTGTGGCTAAAGCCTACATAGAGTGGAGTAGCTTCTCCTTCGCTGCCCGCAAAGCGAATAAGGTCGCTATAACCGTTTTGTTTGGCTGAGTAATCGATAACATAGCGATTGCCTAATATGACATCTACGCGGTTTTTGATCACTAAGTGAAGGTTCGTTTTTAGCGGGGTTTCCCCTGAAGTTCGAAAATGAGTTGGGTGTTGTTTAAGGTATTGGTTCAATGCGTTGCCATAGTCATACCCTAAGATAGAGGCTAGGTGTTTATCATCTAGGCTAGGGAGATCAGTAAATTGCCAGTCGTCATTGCTGTGGGTAAAGAAGTCATTGGTATATTGCCCAATAACAAGGTGATTATTATAAAGTTCAAAAGCGGCCACATGCTCACTCGTGACAGCCAGCACAGCATCAATCTTATGCTGACTTGCAAGCTTCAATGCGCGCTGAAAGGGGATGAGCTCAAACTTGACGTTGATATTCACCGAGGCAAAGGCTTGTTGGGTTAACTCGACCACATAACCTGAATCATCAGTGCAGATATAGGGGCACCATATATCTGATGCAACGATGATCTCGTCTGCGTGGGAGGAGAAGCTTACGGCTAATACGATTAGTAATCTACACTTCAAAACAATCCTATTGTTAGTCACTCTATAAGGCGAGACTAGTCTATCAAAAGTATGCCGATAAAGGGGGATATTTAGCTTATTTAGTGGTCTAAGCTTGTCATTGGGGGCGGGAAAAATAGTATTTCTCTTTTAGGCGGTACTCCTTTATGAGCGGGTTGACATGCTCTTGTCATATTGTACTTACACTATAGTGGTAGCTGTTTTATGTCATAAAAGTCGCTTGTTGTTATTTGTCGATGATTGTTGTTTAAACGGTTGATGTTGTGAGGGTTCTTAACCTAGTTCATAGTTTTTTGAATTTATTGATAACGAAAAACTTGAATAACCGCTGCTTTGAACTAAATTCGATAAGAGCTGAATAATTTATGTGATTTATTTCATCTTTGAGAGTGATATTTTGTATTTACAACTATTGATATTCGGCAAAAATCTGTAAAAATACCGCTTCTGTCCCTGATGACGAAATACAGGGAAAACGGAGGTAAATGTTAGCGCAATTTGCCTCTTATTGATTTTTGTATGTGTTGATTTAAGGGCATTAACATATATGTATAAGACGACAAAAAAACCAGTATGGTACGGCGAACTAAGAACAGCTCGTGGCAATACCATTCTAATTCATGATAAACAGTTTCCTGATGCTTCTGCTGGACGTGTTTACTTCTATAACGCGACTCGAGAGTCAATTATTGAGTATGCAGAAGATATCGTTAAGCCTAACTTACATGAGCTTGATGAGCAGGCGATAGCTGAAGTTGATAAAACTTATGGCGCCGCTTGGTTTGCAGCAAGAGAAGAGTTTATGGCTAAACATCAAGGCTGGGTAGAGGCTAATAATCCTAAGGCTGCTGCTGCACCTAAAAAGGCAAAGGCTGCACCAGTCGATGATGATGAGCCTGAACTAGAGTCGGCAGGCGGTGACGATGACTATGATGATGACTGGTCAGACGATTACGATGATTAATTAATGAAAAAACAGCGCTAGCGCTGTTTTTTTTTGCTTAATGTAATTAGAAGTGACTAATTAGCTGCAACATCATTTTCAAATTGATAGCGGCTAATATGATGATAAATCTCACCAGCAGCTATGACAGCATCACCTGCAATATCCGCTTGGTTTGGTGCATCGGGGATCTGCTGAGGCTCCAAGCACACACCTTGGTACTGTTTTAGTGTCTTTTGATTTTTACCTGTAATGCCTTGTAAATGGTTAGCACCGTAAACCTGCACGCCTGGCTGATTGGTATATAGGGTCAAGCTTCGACCGCTGTAGGCTGAGCTCAGCCTACCAAACCGCTGTAATGTCGACTCACTTTGCGGTAATAAAAAGCAATGATCTAAACCTGATGTTGCAGTTAACTCCTCACGACCAATCAGCGACTGCAGTTGAGTCGGTACAGATAAGTCTAAACCGCTGCCACGGGTTTCGCAGATCCCACTAGGCACTCCTACATTATTCATTTCGAGATACTCAGTGGCATCGATTTGCAGTTGGTGCGCTAGACTTGAGTCGCTGGCATCTAAGTTGAAATAACTGTGTTGAGTCAAGCTGATGGGGCAGGGTTTATCTGAGTTGGCTAAGATTTCGATATAAAGATTGTTGCCAACAAGACGATAATCTAACTGCACATTGCAGTTTCCCGGAAATCCCATATCTCCATCAGGGCTTCTTAGACTGAGACGCACACCGTCTGGTAAAGGGCCTAGCTGCCAGTTTTTTTTATGAAATCCCTCGCTGCCACCGTGTAAGCAGTTAGTCTCTTGATTGACATCGAGTTGATACAGGTTGTGACCAATACTAAATTGGCCGTTAGCGATGCGGTTTGCATACCGCCCTGCAACGGCACCCAGATAGGCATTTTGTGCTAGATAATCTTCGGCGCTATCACAGCCTAAAACTAAATTGGCACGCTCGCCATCTCGATCTGGTGCCCATAAAGAGCGAATTATCCCGCCTAGGCTTAACACCTCAATGGCGATAGTACCGTTGTCGATGAGCAGTCGCTCAATTTGTCCACCACGTGGATCAGTCCAAGGCTCGAGGGGGCGAATACGTACCATAATTAGGTCCTGTTAATGGTTAAGCTAGTCGTCGATACGCTTGGCGCCATCGCAAGCGTTGCACAGATAAATATCGGCTTCTAAACCTGTTTTTTCAGCATATTTCTGTTCAACAATTTCTACAACAGCGTCGGTGAGCGCGTGATCGACCAAGGCGACAACACAGCCGCCAAAGCCTCCGCCAGTCATGCGAACGCCGCCATGCTCACCAATAACATTAGCGATGATTTCAACGAGGTAATCGATTTCTGTTGTGGTGATTTCAAAATCATCCCGCATTGATGCATGGGACTCTGCCATTAAACGGCTGACCTTCGCTATGTCAGCAGACTCTAGTGCCCATGCTGCATTTTGGGTGCGTCGATTTTCAGTGATCACGTGCTTTGCGCGTTTATAACAAGCTTCAGTTAATTCAGATTTACCCGCTTCAAGGCTGGCTAAATCCAGATCTCGTAGTGATTCAAGACCAAAGTGGGCAGCAGCTTGCTCACACTGCTCACGTCGAAGGTTATACTCCGAATCGACGAGGCCGCGTTGAACATTAGAGTTGATAATAATCAAGCTTAAACTGTCAGGAATACTGACCGCCTCACTGTCTAAATCGAGGCAGTCGATAAGCAGTGCATGGTCCTGCTCACCTAGCGCGCTGATCATCTGATCCATGATACCGCAGGCGCAGCCAACAAATTGGTTTTCGCCGCGTTGTGCTAACTGAGCGATGGCAAGAGGTGAGAGCTTGATTTGACTACAGTCGTTAACCGCGGTGCCAAAAGCAACCTCAAGGGCAGCAGAAGACGACAGGCCTGCGCCCATTGGCACATTACTGACAACGGCTAGATCGAGCCCTTTGGGTGCAAGACCCGAGGTGGCCATAGCGGCAGTGAAACCTTTTAAGTAGTTCGACCAATGGTTTTTAACTGGCACTCCTTCTTCACCAAATACCCACTCTTCAATTTCACCGGGAAAGGCGTCAGATACGGCGCGAAAGCGAAGGTCATCACGGCGCTTGACTACTATGGCGGTATGAAAGTTGATGGCGGCGGGTAGCACAAATCCATCGTTATAGTCGGTATGTTCACCAATGAGGTTAACGCGTCCAGGGGCACAATAAAGCTCATCAGCTTGGGTGCCAAAAGTTTGCACAAACAGTTTGTTTGCTCGCTGAGCGGGATTGGACATAATCAAAATTTCCGAATGTTAATATTTACGTTCAGTACAAAACATTGCAATAAACTGTTTAGTTTGCTGAGTTTGATTCTGGTGACCAATTTAATAACAGCGGCATACATTAAAATTTAATCTTAATGAGTTACATTTTATTGAGCGGCAATGAGGCCTGTTTTTTTAGTGACGTCAGGTTTTTATACTGGTGTCATATTGCCTTGCTCAATATCTATCTCTAGTTTTATATCATGACTTTGTAGATTGTGTAACTGAGTTTTTTTATAGCACAAAAACTCAGCAGGCAAAGGCCCCTAATGCCCTACGGTTACGCAGGGCCATTACGTTTCCGCTAACCTTTAGTCGGTTACCAATTGGCTATTTAGGCTTTGCGGCCCAAAAACAAACTTGCTCAGTGCTAGGGTCACCAATATGGTGGCGGCAAGAGTGATCGCCATCATGTGGATGAAGTGCAGCGGGCTCCATACAAACGTAAACACGGCATATACCAACACACCAAATACCAGACCTATCTTAATCGCTTTTGCATTGACATCTTTAAAGGCAAGCGCGCAGATAAAGGCTGCCAATACCGGCATAGAATAGAGGCCGTTTAATTGCTGTAGTAGTGAGATGATGCTGGCTGACTGGGCAAATACTGGAACTAAGCATAATGAAATAAGGGTGAAGACTAATGCCACACGGGTACCAATCTTACGCACATCAGCATTCGGGTTGATGTAGTTTTGATGAATATCACAGGTATAAAGTGCAGCTGCTGAGTTTAAGCATGAGTTAAATGAGCTTAATACTGCCCCCGCCATCACCGCAGCAAATGCGCCAGACATCCAACTTGGTAAGATGTCACCGACTAATTTTCCGTAGGCCACATCACCCACATCACCATACAGCTTATAGGCAACAAGTCCGGGCAATACCACGATAATAGGAATGATAAGCTTCATGACGACTGCGGCATAAAGGCCTTTTTGCGCTTCTTCAACTGACTTTGCAGCCAAGGCTCTTTGGGTGATAACCATATTGGTTCCCCAGTAGAAGATCTGAATAAAGATCATGCCTGTTAGTAAAGTGGGCCAGGGAATATCTGATTGGGCGTCACCAATCAAGGTAAGGCGTTCAATCGGGATCCCTGATAGATCCCAGTTGACGGCATTAAGCGCTAGATAAGAGACCACGACCCCCATGAATAATAAGCCAATACCATTGAGGCTATCTGAAATCGCGATGGCTCTTAGGCCACCAAAAATGGCATAGATAGCGCCGACTACAGCAAAGATCACGGCCAACACTGTCACTGAAATAGATAAGCCAAACATTGACTTCATAAATAGTGAGCCGGTATACAGTACTACAGGGAGTAAGATGAAGGCGTAGCCAAGCATAAACAGCACCGACACCATGGCACGGATCCCTTTGTCTTGATATTTGCGCTCAAGCAGCTCAGTGGTTGTGGTGCAGTTGTATTTGTAATAGATAGGGATTAACCACTTAGCTAGGATTATCAGACCCACTGCTGCAGCAATCTCCCACCAAGCAACGATTAAGGTTTGCGCCCCATTCATTCCCACAATCTGCTCGGCACTGATGTTGGTCATCATCAATGAGCCTGCCACGACAACCCAGCTTAAGCCGCCGCCAGCAAGAAAATAGTCTTTGCTATCACTGGTGTCGCGAGTGATATTTCGGCACTTTAGGTAGGTGATTAAGCCTACCAAGGCGGTTAAGCCAAAAAATATAACGAGTTGAATAGTCTGTTCCATGATGATCCTTCACTGCTATTTTAGTTTTAATATCCGTGTGTAACTCATTGCTTTAGGGTTGAGCTCTGGCTTGTTTGGTTATCGTGCTTTGAGCGTGAGTCGGCGCGAGGCTAAAGCCAAAAGACATAGCCTCTGGCGCGATACGATAGGGGGTATGCACGGGGCGCCCCCATGATGTATCTCCCCCCACTCCCATCTGCTTGTAATCGATATTCCAGGTGACAAAGTTGCGTGTGGGGATCTCTGCACCATGGTTGGCAGTGACTGGCACGAGTCCTGATGCTGACCCTTCGGCATCGCCGTCTCTAAAGTCGATATCGGCTTGAGAAAATGGCCATAGGCTGGTTTGCAGTAATTCTTTTTCCATAGTGGTTTGGGCAAGCAAGCCTGTACCTTTACTGTTTGTCACTGCCACATAACGTACGTCGGTGCGTTGTCCTGTTTCTTGTGGTCTAGAGTAACGATGGAAGGTTTTCTCTATGGGTAGAACATACCAAGCAACAGGGTTCCCCGTTTTTCTATCGGCGTAAGTCTCTTCAGGGCCGCGGCCAAAGTAGTGCATAAAGCGCATCTCAAATGGCAGCTTAGCTGAGAAGCCAAATCGAGGCAGGTCGGCAAGCTCTATATCACCGGGGGTAAACTGACTATTGACTAACAGTTTACCTTGCTGGCTCACGCGATAACGGGTTTTTAAAGTAAAACCCAGTGTAGGGTGCTGGTGGCTAACATCCAGAGCCGGTGCGTTGCCACTGATATAGTTGATGGAGGCTAGAGTTAACTCTGCAGCCGCATCTTGCCACATATCGGCCCATTTAGGCATTTGGTTACCCAAGTCGTTATCTGTTGGGGCGCGCCAGAAGTTAGGCATGAGAGGGCTATCAAGTAGTACTGTATCATTGGCTTTAACTTTGCTCAGCCAACCATAGCTTTTAGCGATGAAATACTGGCTGTCACCGTTTCCTAATACCCAGCTGTCGTCCGACTCTTCAATAGCATCAATCGTTTTTACGCTCACAGCTTTAGGCGTGTGCAGCTCAAACTGCTCAAAGGCTACAAGGTGATCGGTGGGCAACATAGGTTGCGGTGTATCGACTTTTACCTCTAGTAAAAGCTGATACTCGAACTCTGGTTTTTGCTGCATGAGCTCAATCGCGGTCTTAGATAAGCTAAAACGAATCGCTTTACTGGTGTCGGCTTTGATGTGTGGAAGTGCTAATAAGCCGTCAGCCACAGATTGACCATCTTGCTGCACTGTCCAGACTAAGTTTAACCCTTGCGTGTCGATAAAGTCATAGCGATTTTTCAGGGTGAATTCGACGTTTTGCTGCTTAGTACTCAATCCTGTCAGCTTAAATGACTGATAGACTTTTTTTACCTCAGATAGGTGGGGGTGTGGATTTCTGTCTGGATCCACTAAGCCATTATTAAGAAAGTTACCGTCGGTAGGCATGTCCGGGTGGTAGTCTTTGCCGTAAGCCCAATAGCGCTGGCCATTGTCATTGGTAAAGGCCAGAGACTGGTCGACCCAATCCCAAATAAAGCCACCTTGCAGCTGAGGATATTGGTCTATCACGTCCCAGTAGTCTTGTAGGTTACCGACAGAGTTGCCCATCGCGTGAGCATATTCAATCATGATAAGTGGTCTATCCGTATGCGCCTTCGCATACTTTTCAATGCGCTCAATCGATGGGTACATCGGGGCAACGATATCGGTATAAGCATGTTGCCCTGCGGGTTCATATTGCACTGGGCGGCTCGGATCGCGCTGTTTTATCCAGTCATAGAGGGCGGCAAAAAGTTTGCCTTCTCCGGCTTCATTACCGAGTGACCAGATGATGATAGAAGGATGGTTTTTATCACGCTCAACCATGCGTTCGACGCGAGCCTTGTGGGCGGGAAGCCAGCTCATCTCGTTACCAAGTTGAGTCTCCTTATCTATCGCTAATGGATGAGACTCAATATTGGCCTCATCTATCACATATAGACCATATTTATCGGTGAGACTTAACCAGTAGGGATCGTTTGGGTAGTGACTTGAACGCACCGCGTTGATGTTGTTTTGCTTCATCAAGCGGATATCGGTTTCCATGCTTGCCCGGCTCACTACATGGCCGGTATCGGGGTCGGTTTCGTGCCTATCGACGCCGCGAATAGTAATGGCCTTGTTGTTGACTAATAGCTGACCCGCTTTTATCTCGACACGGCGAAAGCCTATCTGTTGACTGCTGGCTTGAAGCAGTTTTCCCTGGCTGTCGTTAAGGCTAACAATCAGCTGATACAGGTTTGGGGTTTCTGCGCTCCAAAGTTTGGGAGACTTGAGGGAGAAGTCGAACTGTTGGCGCTGCTGTTTATTAAGTTTAGTGATATCTTGTTCACCGCTGCTGACTTCAACGCCTTGAGGGGAAAGTAGTCGATAGCTGAGGCTGACATCTTTGGCTTTTGCATGGTTTTCAAGTGTTAGCTTAAGGTTAACCTCGGCGTTATCTAAAGCGTTTGAAAGTTGATACTGCGCGTCAATATCGCTTATACGCTGCTTTTCGGTGGCATAAAGGTATACATCGCGCTCAATACCACTGACTCTGAGCATATCCTGGCTTTCTAAGTAGCTCGCATCACTCCAGCGGATAATTTGTAAGGCCAGTAAGTTTTTTCCTTGGGTCAAATAAGGAGTGATATCAAATTCGGCTGGCGTTTTGGCGCCTTGGCTATAACCCACTTCTGTGCCGTTAACAAACGCAGTCAGTGCCGACCGCGCTGCGCCAATGTGCAAGAATACTTGCTTATCTTGCCAGCCGTTAGGCAGGCTTATTTCACGACGATAGCTTCCCGTCGGGTTATGGTCTTCTGGCGCATCGGGCCAAGTCGTAGTAAATGGATAGCGCTCATCTAAATAGATGGCATGGCCAAATCCTTGGGTCTCCCAGTTACCGGGCACTTGAATGCTCTGCCAGCCCTCAAGATTAGTATCAGCTTGAGCAAAATCCTTGGGAACACTAAAAGGATTTTTAGCGTAATGGAACTGCCACCGACCATTAAGATCGAAAAAGTTACTGCTGTCTTTAGGCTGATCTTTTAGCGCGTTGGCTAAGCTCGAATAACCAAAAAAACTGGCATGCGCTGCTTGTTTGTTTTGCTCAAAAATCTGATGGTTTTGCCAGCGCTCAGGGGGCGCGCTGGCATAGCTCACAGGGCAAACTAAAAGCGCAAGCAGAGCGGTCAATAGCGAGCGGGCTGCAGCGTTATTACGGGGCGATGGTAAGGGCTTTATAAAGGGATGATTTTTCATTATTTATTATTCTATTGTCGTTATTGTATTTGTATTTGGGTCTTTCTTGTTATGTGCAGGCTATTTTCGCTGCCAAACTATCGCTAAATGCTGATTGTCGGGGCTAATGGCTATCCTTGAGGCGCTTAGGTAATCAGCATTGGGTTGCGGGATTGGGCTAATCAATTGCCAGCTTTTATTGCTCGATTTATCCCAAGCAACTAACTGGCCATTATCGATGTTAAACAGCCAGTTATTCTGACTCCAGGCATAGTCTTCACTGGCAGTATTCGAGAGTGGGATCAATTGGGTGTGGCTGTTATCTTTTGGTGAGAAGCGCTTAATGACTCGGTCGCCATCTAGCTGTTTATGTAGATAACTAAAGGCTTCATCATTAGGAATGGCATGGATACTTCTGCCAACATTTGCGACCACAAAATGACGTTCATCGGCGGTTTCGCCATTGGGTTCAAAGTAGAGACTGTAGGCGTATCGAGCCCAAATTAGCGTGCCAAGATCTTGCTTAATTGCGTAGTAACCAGCTGGAATTAAACTGTTGATAGCACGTTGGCGTGGGGTACTGCCTGTTTGTTGCCATACACTTTGATGGGGCACGCCTTGCTCGACCACATAATTAACTTGGTTGTTTTCCGCAGCTGTTTTAAAGGCTTGGGGAGAGAACTCGCTTTGCTCCGGGGTAAATGTGAGCTGCGTTATACGATTGTCGGCTATTTGGAACTGATAAATATCATTGTGGCGAGCAGAGGCTTGCGGGCCCTCACTTGGTGCGGCTTGCCTGTCTGAGGTGAAGAATAGCTGTGAGCTATCTGGTGTAAAGCTTGGCTGATTATCGTAACCGTCTCGCGCAGTGACTGGGCGACCTTCTGATACTGTCCACCCTTGTTGATTATCTTGGTAATTAAGTTTGTAGATCCAGATATCAAACCCAGCGGCAAAGGCGCTGCTGGGGACAAGAAGTAGGGCTGTTAAAAACCCATAACCCGCCAGAGTAGTATTATTATTTTTTGGCATTGTATGTTAGTGGTCATCTTATACTCGATAACAAATAACATACGCTATAATGCGGATAATGTATACAATCAGCTCTTTTGCGACATTTCCACTGACTCAGCCTGGTTTTCATGCTTAATAATATCTCCCGCATCAGGGTTATCAGCTTCATTTTTACGATTGATGGCATCTGGATTATCTGGTGCTGCGCCGCCAGGAGTGAGTAGCTCTTTGACCAGGTGTTCAACTAAACCCGCACCTGCCGCCTCATAGAGGTTATATACGCTATGTACGCCAGACTCGCTAAGTGATTGAGCATCTTCTTTATACTTAACGATGGCGCTTAGTTTACCTTGGTAATCATGTAGCTTTAATTGCTCCACCGCAAACAGGTTACCCACGTGATGAGGCATGGTTAGCAAGACTAATTCGAGATTAGGCGCTCTGTCTAATTTT
The DNA here is from genome assembly GCF_052977265.1 of Shewanella sp. 0m-8. NCBI lineage: Bacteria > Pseudomonadati > Pseudomonadota > Gammaproteobacteria > Alteromonadales > Shewanellaceae > Shewanella > Shewanella sp. 0m-8. Next base: position 50,477 of record NZ_JBRIMB010000016.1, read on the forward strand.
TCCCAGAAGTCAGTATCAGAGGCATCACCTTGCACCACGTTTCGGCCTTCATTTATGTGGAAGTCTACCAGTTCTTGTTTGTGCTCAACCCCTAATATTTCGCCATCGTAACGGGCTCGAAGCTCATCATAAGCACCTGAACCAATCCGCCCCATACCTAAAATTAAAAAGCGTGGATTGCCGACAGGAATAGGTCTATCTTCCGGGTGTAGAGGGTGTTTTTCTAACGGCTTGAGCCTGCTTTGAAACTTCTGATATAAACGGCTAGAAGCGGTATTGAGCGGCGCGGCAAACAGGAAGCTAAAGCTGAGTGCAACGGCGAGAATAACCATCCATTGTGGCGGTAGCCATCCCTTTGAGGTCGCAACCGCTGCGACAATTAAACCAAATTCGCTGTAGTTACCTAAGGTAAATGAGCTCATTAGTGCGGTACGAGAACGCAGTTTAAAGTGGGTTAGCAAGTACATAAATAGGACGACTTTAATCGGCACGACAAGGACTAAAATTGCGGCCAAACCGATGTCGGAAAAGGTGGGTAAACCATTTAGGCCTACCGTTAAGAAGAACGCGACTAAGAATAACTCTTTAAAGTAAAACAGTGATTTAGCTAGCTCTGATGATTTAGGGTGCCCCGCCAGTAAAATACCAATGACCAGCGCACCCAGATCTGGCTTTAACCCGACGAGCTCAAATAGGCCAGCGCCCATGACGAGTGCCATCACCAAGCCAAATAGGACTAGTAGTTCACCGTGTCCAACACGATCGAATGCTTTATATATGAGGGGTTTTGCCAGCGGCAGTAACAGTAAACCTAGCGCCCAATATGAGGGGATATCCCCTTTAGATATGGTTAAGAAAGCAACCGCGAAGATGTCTTGCATAATCAAGATACCAATAGCCACTCGGCCATAAAGCGACTGCATATCACCTTTATCTTCCAATATTTTTACCGCAAAAATGGTACTAGAAAAACTTAATGCAAAGGCAAGTAACGCAAATTGTTCTATCTCTAATCCTGTGAGCTGCTCAAGCCCTAATAGGCCGAGCAGTTTCAGTAGTGGGATAAAGAATAGCATAGAGCCGATTAGATGCAGGCTGGAGCCGGCCCAAACCTCCGCTTTAAATAAGCTGCGTAGATCTAACTTAAGACCAATGGCAAACAGTAGAAGGGTGACACCTAGATTGGCAAGTTGCTCCAACATAGGCAAGCTGGACTCTTCAATACCAAACAGAAACAGCACAAATCCCGCAACAAGATAGCCAATTAAGGGGGGCAGTCCCACGCGGCTAACTAACATACCGCAGGCTAAGGTGATAATGAGTATAGCGGGTTCCATGATGCTCCTTTCTTTATAATATGTACCCAAGCCATTGGATACAATGATGCACCATTGTATAAGAAATTTATGAAGTTGAGCTGAAAATTGTGAATAAATTTAATGGTTATTTGCGGTGTTGTGAGCTAGGGAAGCTTAAAAAGAAGCCCCGATTATTAAAGATAAACGGGGCTTCTAAAGATAAGGTTTAATTTGCGCTAACGGCTTAGTTAACTAAGTGATCTAAATGCTCTGCAAATGCTTTCGGTCGCATAAAGCCTGTAACTCGCAGGTCGTCACGAATTACGCCGTTTTCGTCAAACATTAACAAAGTCGGTAAACCGAGTATGTCGTAGTACTCCAGCAGCTCAATATCAACCGCATCGTTTTTGGTGACATCAGCTTGTAGCAATACCATTTGATCCATGCGTTCAATGACGAGTGGATCTTTAAAAGTGATCGCTTCAAACTCTTTACAGGCCACGCACCAGTCAGCATAGAAATCGACCATTACCGTCTTGCCTTGTGCTGTTGCAGCAGCAACTTCAGTATGCAGGTCTAGGAGTGACTTTATGCGGGTAAAACCGTGATTTTCAGCTGTGCTATTAGTGGCAACATTGGTGTTGCTGCTAAAACCCAGCTTGGTCATTACCGCTTGCATGCCATATGAGAAGCTAGCTAGTAGCGCTAACATCAGTAGTACTGAGCGAGTGGTTTGCTTCCAGTTAAACTCGGTAAGTTTGTTCTGGTGCATAAGATAACCGACTAAAGTAATTCCCCAGATTGACCAGAGTAGATCTGAGATAAAGCCTGGCCAAATTCGACCTAGCATTACAATCGATACCGCGATGAGTAGGAAACCAAAGAAAGTCTTGATGATGTCCATCCAGCGACCAGCTCTTGGTAGAAGTTTTCCGCCAGAGGTACCAATAATCAGCAATGGCAGACCCATACCCATACTCAACACGTACAGGGCTAAGAAGCCTTGTAGTAGATCGCCCGTTTGCGCCACATAAATAAGCGCACCAGACAGTGGCGCCGTGGTACAAGGTGATGCCACAAGGCCAGAAATAATGCCCATGACGAACACGCCTATGACATTGCCACCTTTTTGGTTGTTAGAGAATGAGTTCATCTTTTCCTGCCACTTAGCAGGCAGTTTCAGGTCATATAGACCAAACATAGATAAACTTAAAACAAAGAAGAGTATTGCTAACACAATTAGCACTGCAGGGTGCTGCAATGCTGCTTGATACTTCATGCCCGCAGAGGCAACGATAAGGCCTACTAGCGAGTAGGTGATTGCCATACCTTGAACATAAACCATAGAGAGGCTGAAGGCTTTTGCGGTAGAAAGCTTCTTACCTTGGCCAACGATAATGCCCGACAAAATGGGGTACATAGGAAAAACGCAAGGCGTAAGCGCAAGGCCGATACCTAAACCAAAGAAGATCACTAAGGTCCACATAAGGCTATCACCTGACAGCATAGCGCTTAAGGTATCTTGTTGAGTAATTGGGGCTTTTACGCTTTCATTGGCTGATGGCGCGGCACCAAGTGCTTTATCTGTATCACTAAGCAAGCCGTCATTAGCGGCGACTTCAGTTAGCTCAGCCGTTTTTTTAGTTGGCGGAAAACAGAGTTTACCTTCGGCGCAGCCCATAAAAGTGACATTGAGTTTACTGCCAGCTGTGGCTTCTTTAATCGCGACAGGCATCTCGACGTAAGAGTAGTAAACCTCTTGCTCGCCAAAGTATTCATCGGTGTGGGGTTTGCCCTGAGGTAGCACGACTTCGCCTAAAACGGCACCGTCAGCGGTTTCAAATTTAAGTTTGTCACGGTACATATAGTAACCGTCGGCAATGACCCAGCTAATTTTTACTTTGTCGCCTTGCTGTTTAAAGTCGAACACGAATGCTTGATCGACAGGCATGAGCTCAGGCTCACCCTTTAAAAAGTCAAACTTATTGCTACTGAAAATACCGTCGGCGTGTGCCAATGGCGTGAGCAGTAGTAGTGAGGCTAAAAACAGGTTGATAATTCTTTTCATGGCTGTGTAGTTTCTTTTATCCAATCAAAATAGGCTGGCAGTCCTTGGGTTACAGGAACTGCAATTAGCTCGGGTACATCATAGGGATGCAGCTTAGAGAGTGTGTGCTCTATCGCATTGTAATGCTGCGCTAAGCATTTAATTTGCAAACTGAACTCTTGCTCTTCACACAAGTCTCCTTGCCACTCATATACGGAGGTGATCCCTTGAGAGATCTGTACACAGGCAGCAAGCTTATTTTTAACCAGCTCACGGGCAAGGGTTTTTGCTTGCTCCTCGCTGGGGCAGCTGGTGATCACTAACAAAAATTCGTTTTGCATTAAACTATTTCTATTGTCCAACAGATTAAAATTGTATTAAGCCAACTATTGTATAATGCCAATCAAGGTTCATTGGCTATCAATATGGCGAATGGCTTTAAAAAGCGAATCGATACTTTACGTGTTTTACCTTAGGCTTGCATTAAGGCATCGCTAAAATAGTGATGCCAGTAGTTTTTGCTTACAATTACTCGCCTAATTGCGGCACCAGTTAGGATTTATACTCTCTATATAGCAGTTTAACGGTCGTTAATTACAGACTAACAATAGGTGATCACGGTCTCCCAACAGCTAGCTACTTGAAAATAGACCGAGTAACCCCAATTTAGTTTTCATCACCAGCAAAAAATGTGAGGTCAGTGTGTTTTTTATTTTGTTATTAATTTTTGTTTTAGTTCCTGTGATGGAGCTATCAGTACTGATCCGCGTGGGTGAGGTGTTAGGTAGTTGGACAACGGTTGCATTAGTTATTTTTACAGCCGTCGTTGGGGTGTCTTTGGTGCGCAGTCAAGGTATTAGCACCTTGATGCAAGTGCAGCAAAAGCTGGCCCGTGGCGAGGCGCCAGGTCAAGAAATTGTTGAAGGCATGATGTTAGCGGTAGCTGGTTTACTCTTGCTGATCCCAGGTTTTGTAACTGACTTTCTTGGACTAGTACTGCTCACACCATTTATGCGAATTCCTGTCGCTAGGTTCTTCTATAAACGTATGCAGCTCAAAGTGCAGGCGAATGGTGGCTTCCAGTCAGGTTTTGGCCCCGGATTTGGTGCTGGAATGGGGCCTCAAGGGCAAAACCCATTTGAACATCCATTTGAAAATAAGGGCGGTCAGTCGCCTTTTGATCAAGGTAATACCTTCGACGGTGACTTTGAACGTAAAACCGACCCAAGTGATAAGCGACCTGAAAGCCATCAAGTAAAAGGAACGACCTTTGAAGGTGAAACGGTTACCAGTGACAGTGATAAAGAATCTGACGATAAAGCACAGCCAAAACCTTAATAAGTAAGGCATAGATTGTTATTGAACGCTAGTGAGTTACTAGTGATCTAACTGCTTAGGATTACGGGGGTAAAAGCGGTCACCGCGGCGTTCTATTAGGTTAAATTTACGGGTGTTTTTATAGGGCAGCTTCATAAAGCCTGACACCCCTTTGCCCTGAATTTTATCCACATGGGCTAAGATCCTATCCAAGCTGGCACGAAACGCTGCCTGTTTTCTCGGATTAAGTAATCGCAAGTAGCTGTGGATCTTCATATGATTAGGCAGCACCTCAAAAATAATACAGCCGGTATGGTGGATCTGATTTATCCAGCCAAGTTCGGTCATGATTTCTTTGGGCAACTCTAAATTTTCTTCTGGATCGCGACCATCTTCAAAATAAGAATGCAGCCGTGATTTGTCTTCAAGCGATGGCACATTACCCACCTCAAAGGGGAGCTGTTGATCGCAACCCGTCACAAATGGTTGCGTGCTGTCTTGGCGTTCAATGTGCAAGGTGTCGCGGGCATTAAAGAAGCAGGCTTTAAATACGCCAATGCGACGAATGCCACGAGCGAGTGTCACCATATTGTTGACGGCAACCGTAATGGCATGTTTTTGCTCGGCCTTATAAATAGCCAAATTGGAGTCGATAAATACGCCGGTTTCACGCCAATGGATGGCTAAGCCACCTACAATGGCATATTGGCTTAAGCGGCCAACTGCCGCAATAAAGCCTTTTTCGGTATCGCCCATTCCAGCCATAAAATTACGGTAGTATTTCTCTAACTGTAGGTCATCCATTTTGGCTATTGGATCGTCGCCATTATGCTCCTTCAAGAATGACTTACGCGAGCTGTAGCTAACGGTCTCAACTTCTTTGTCTCTGGGGAGGATCCAGACAGGGATCTCGGCAACGAGCGGCGTGGTGTCAATTTCTGGTAAGTGCATACGGTGACTGTGAGCCATGCTTTTTAAAAAGTAGTCACCGGCTTTTTTTCGTTGCAGTGGGTCATCGCTGAGCATGCCATCTAAGGTGCGCGCTAGCTCTACTGGCAAGCCGATACTGGTAGCGGGGATGACTTTACTACCAAAGCGACTGGCCTGGCCCGACGCTAAAGCGTAGAGGGTGGCTGCAACGCCTTGTTCATCAAACCTCGGGCTAGAGAGGGCGCCGTTAAGTTGCTCTTCGCCAATAAAATACACGTCTCCCATACGGGCATTGGTATGTTGTTGATCGCTGGACATTAAGTCCATCACATTGCCGTTAACGGGATTACCTTGAGTGTCACGCTGTGCAAATACAGCAGAGCCCCAGTCAATCAGCGATAGATGTTGAGTATGAATGTCATAGACGAGATTTGACGGTTTGATATCGCCATGAATGAGCGGTCTACCATGGTGTAGATATTGTAAGATAGCCGCGAGTTGGCGGGCTATATTCATCACCATGGCAACCGGTAATGCGCCTACTCTTACACAAAGTTGTTCAAGGTCCTCACCTGGAGCACGGGCCATGACCAAAATCCCTTGCTTACCTACGTGTTCAAACTTTATGGCTGGTGGCACGTTAGGATGGATGACCTGAGAAAGCATAAAGGCTTCTTCTTCAAGCCTATCTTGAATATGCTGAGGCAGAGTTAACCGAGAGAACTTAAACACATGAGCCTCGCCCTGCTTATTAACGCCTGCAAACACAAAACCATAGGCGCCTTTACCCACGAGTTCTAAATCTTTATATCCCAACTTACTTAACTGCTGTTTACACAGGCGGATCCAGGCTCTGTGTTTACGGGCGTCATTGGCACCAAGCAGATAAACAGATTGCTCTTCTGAGATGTAAAAGTGTTGCAGTTCTGGTGTTTGCAATGGCGTCCCCTTCTTCAGTGAGTTCCATTAAATCAATAAGCTGTAATAAAGTCCAAGCTCATTGAATTATCGCACTTATGTCGAGCTTGTAAAAAGGTTATCTGAATCACACCTAACCAATATTTTCGGGTTAGATATTGATGCATATCAAATCTACGGGAATAAGAGAAAGGTAATCTTGAAGTCAGTACTAGTATAAATGGTATAAGCCAAAGAAAAGGCTTAGATATCAACTAAAGGTGGCTTTATGTCAGGACTAGATAAATCCCAGCTAATTGAATTGCTTGAATACCCACGTCGACGTATTTTACAGTCGATGGAGCTAAATTATTGCCCTCATGCAGGCTTTTTTAACCCGACGGATATGGAGTGCATTAATTGTCACCAAGGTATGGAATGTACCTGGATGAACCACAATGACGAAACCGTTGCGGTCGAGAAGAAATCAGCTGAAGAGCTGAAGCAGCAACTTCTGGTTGCGGTAGATTTTATTGATTCGAGTTTAACACCGCATCACTTGTCTCGTCGTAATTGCGAGTGTGAAAACTGTGTCTGGTTGAGGAAAGTTCAGCAAGTGCTTAATGCATAGCCGTGAATGCATAGTCGTGAATGTATAGCCGCTTCAGTTTAATCTGCTTCTGTTTAAGCTGTGAATGCAGACGCAGTAACAGCATTGTGACTTGGTATCTTTAGTGATAACCGCTTATTTATTTTTGCTTCTATTACGCTCTGGCTATAGAGTAATGGCCAAAATGGTATACCAAGTCTGAGCATCACTTGTCAAAGTGAGCGCTAATTCGTTCCCCTGATGATTCTCATGATCATGGTCATACCTTGGTTTCTTTGGTAATTGTTTTTTAATGCAAATTTGTAATTACCATTTGTAATGGATATGGACTATGCAACCAAGCTTTTGGCATGAAAAGTGGGACGCCCAGCAAATAGGTTTTCATTTAAGTGCGGTTAACCCTTTGTTGGTTAAATATTGGCCGCAACTTAATCTCGCAGCAAATACACAAGTTTTTGTTCCTCTATGTGGTAAGTCATTAGACTTGTGTTTTTTGGCTGAGCAAGGTCATGAAGTGCTAGGCTGCGAGTTAAGTGAACCAGCTGTACAGCAGTTTTATCAAGAAAATAGTCTAGCGTTTAAGGTAAGTGTGGTCGAAGACCATCAACGCTTTACCACTGAGCAAGTCACCATTTTTCAAGGCGATATTTTTACATTGCCAGTATTAGAACCGCAAAGTTGCACAGCCTTTTACGATCGAGCAGCGCTAATCGCTTGGCCGGAAGAGATGCGCTTAGCTTATGCGCGTCAGCTTACTAAATTGGTTTCCGCTAATAGTGTTGGCTTATTGATCACCTTAGATTATCCACAAGCCGAGTTAAATGGCCCGCCTTTTGCGGTATCAGAAGATTGGGTTCAGGCCAATCTAGGTGAACATTTTAAAATTGAGCGTTTAGCTTGTAACGATGTGTTGAATGACAACCCTCGCTTTGTGAAAAAGCAGGTATCTTGGTTGACGGAATCGGTTTATAAGTTAACGAGAAAATGAGCAGGCCCTAGGGCGTGACTACGTCACTGCGAGATCGCTGCGCTACTAGATCCTATACATTCAAAAGCTTAAAGCTGGAGTTTATCCGTCGCTTCTATCTTTTGTCTTTAGCTTTTGTCTTATAGCAGGACGAAGTCCGCTCTAGCAGTGAGCCTGCGAACGTCCTAGTAGCCCGAAGGGCGTCCTCGAATCTTCTTGGCTTTTAGCCAGATCCAAAAAAGCGACCCTAAGGTCGCTTTTTTGTGGCTTAAAATCGTTAGAGAGTCTTAAGACTCAATCGATTAGAAGTTGTAACGCATACCAATAGTGAATACGTTATCATCTTTTAGGTCAACTTTAGCAGTACCCACTTTGTGGTCGCCTTCGTACATAGCGTAGTGGCCATATACCATAGTTGATTTAGAGATCTTGTAGTCAGCACCTACAGTGATTGACTGAACGTTGATATCGTCACCAATTAGTTTACCAGCATCTGTTTTTACAGAGTTTTGGTAGTACTTACCGAAGCCGCCTTCGTCCATGCCGTATTCAGCTTTTAGGTTAACGCCGTTTAGGTTGTAAGCAACGTTTACGAAGTAAGAGTTACCTTCTTGGCTCGTTGTTTGGCTTTCAGTGTTCTGGAATAAACCACCCACTTTAAACTCACCTAGTTTAACTTGTGCTACACCACGGTATGCATCGATGCCACCGATAGTGTTATAAGCCGCAGCTACATAGTAGTTTTGCGCCTTAAGCTTCTTATCACCAATAGTTGCACTTAATGCGTACTGAGCATCATAAGACTTAACAGCGTCTTTATCATCAGCATCAATATAGTTGTCTTCCATTAGGTAAGTCGCGTTTAGCGTCACAAGATCGGCAATCTTTGGTGAATAGTACCAGATACCATCAGCAGAACGTGATTGACCACCCACTAGACGGTCGATATCGGCGTTAGTGTTACCAAAAATATCAACGCCGCCTTCAGACTGCTTGAATACTGTGTCGTTACGACCAACAAGTACAGTACCAGCCTGAGACTTAAGACCTAGGTAAGTGTTACGCGCTTTAAAGGTTTCGCCAGAGTTAGTTGTGTTCTCAACTTGAAACTCCATCTGGTAAACAACGTCGATGTTGTTAGTTAGGCTTTCAGTACCTTTAACACCTACGAAAGAGAAGTTGTTTTCGAAAACAGTCCCTTCTTTACCATTTTGAGTCGTTGCACCTGTATCTGAGTTAGTTACAGCTAGATCTAAACGACCGTAAAATCCTGGACCATCGGCTAGCGCGCCGAAAGAAGCTAGGGTTAAAACTGATGCCACTGACGCAGAGATTAGTGTCTTTTTCATTTCATTTGCTCCCAGAACCTAAGTTCCTATTCGTTTCTTATGGTTTTTTACATAAACTTTTGTTTTTGTTACAAGCATCCGAGCTCATAACAATTGTGGGGCTAAATATTACAGTTTTATGGCATGAAGAATGTGGACTAGATCATGTTTTCAGGGGTTCAAGATTAATTTGCTACTTTTTTGTGACGATTGGAGAGCTTTCGTTGTTTATTTGGTGATTTATATAGAAATAAACACTTTAAACTATCTCTAAAGGGGTATTTTGGCGGATTGCGAGAAAAGTCGGTCTTGCTTGTTTAGTATTTACTAAGGCTGCGAATGGGGTGATCTTGTGCCTATTGTGAGATTACAAAATTAACCAGTGAGCTTCTTTAAGGTGGAAATCAAAGCAAACGGCTTAAATGTTAAGTTTTTGTTGATAAAACCTTGCCTGCTGGGCAGTTGCTCGTCCCTATAAATAAATCATCTAAAATAAAACCTCTGAAACTCAATCATCTAAAACTCAAGCATCTAAGCATCTAAGCATCTAAGCATCTAAGCATCTAAGCATCTAAGCATTTTCAGTTTCAACATTGAGCACCTTTGCTGTGATATTGAATATTGATTGGTATTAGGCGTTAAGACTGGGGTAAACAGATTGGAGGGAGGCATAAATTAAAAAGGCAGCTAACGCTGCCTTTTAAGCCTATTTGTTTAAGTCAATTTTTATAAGCCATGTATTAAAGCCTATTTGACTCATTAACCAATAGATTAGAAGTCGAAACGCATACCAACAGTGAAGATATCATCACTTAGATCTTGCTTCGCACCGCTCAACTTCATGTCGCCATCGTACTTAGTGTAGTGCCCGTATACTAAGGTGTTTTTGCTTAGACGGTAGTCTGCGCCAACACTGAACTGTTGTAACTCGACATCGCTTACTGTTTCTAAGCTAGCGCCATCAGTGCTACCAACGTAACGGCTAACATACTTACCTAGACCTGAGTCATCGTTACCGTACATAGCTTTAAGTTTTAGGTTACCCATAACATAAGCTGCGTTAACGAAGTAAGTATCACCTTCAAGGTTTGAGTACTTGCTGTCAACGTGTTCACTGTTTTGGTAGAAACCACCTAGAATAACCTGGCCAAGTTTAACTTGAGCCACGCCACGGTAAGCTTTTACGTTGTCGATGCTGTCGTTATATGCTGCAGAAACATAGTAGTTCTGTGCTTTAAGACCCTTGTCACCAACGGTTGCACTTAGTGCATACATGTTGTCAGCGTCAACTTTCTTGCCATCAACTTCTTGAGCATAGTTGTCGTCCATTAAATACGTTGCATTCAATGTCACTAAGTCAGCAATTTTTGGTGAGTAGTAAGTAAAACCATCGGCGCTACGAGATTGGCCAGCAGCTAATAGATCGATATCTGAGTTAGTGTTACCGAATAGGTCGAATCCACCTTCAGAAGCTTTAAATACAGTGTCGTTACGTCCCACTAGGATAGTACCAGCAGTCGCTGACTTTAGACCTAGGAAAGTGTTACGCGCAGAAAAAGTGTTGCCTGAGTTGTCGAAGTTATTAACACCGAACTCCATTTGGTAAACCACTTCAAGCTCACTATTGATTGCTTCAGTACCTTTAACACCTAACCATGAGAAGTTGTTCTCAATGATGGTGCCAGACTTTTGGTTTTGCGTTGCAATACCTAGGTCTGAGTTAGTGATTGCAAGATCGGCACGACCATAAAAACTTGGGCCATCAGCGAGTGCTGTAAAAGAGGTGGCGGCTAGTGCTGAAATAATAGTGGCAGACAGAACAGTTTTTTTCATTTTCATCTTCCTGTAGCGAATCGCTATTTATAGTTGCAGGCTATCAATAATCGTCAGCCCTATCTGTGGGCCAACAAGAGTGAAGCTGTATTTTTCGGTCGAGATTCTTGCACGGAATGGGAACTTTGGTTCGTGATCTAGGTCATGTTTAGTGGATTTTACGTGATACATGTCATGTCGTTTTACTGTTTTTAAACAGTTAGTTACGTTATTTTTAACAAGGGGTACATTTCAGGTGTCTACTGGCACTCTTTTTGTGAAAATGATTTACAAATGTTTTGCGGGTAAAGTAATTTTTTTAGGGTTTTTCCAGCGTTTGGGATAAAATATTAACGCAGTTGCGCTTTCTATTTTCTACAATGAGTATCATTTTGAATAATCACACTTTGTCTGACGCTTACTTAAATCGTTTTGCTGGGATAGGTCGTTTGTACGGTCAGCAAGCTCTTAGTTTTTTTGCCTCGGCCCATGTAGCCGTTGTTGGCATCGGTGGTGTGGGGACCTGGGTCGCAGAATCTTTAGCGAGAAGTGGTATTGGGCAGATAACCTTGATTGATCTGGATGATATCTGTGTGACGAACACTAATAGACAGGCTCATGCGTTAAAAGACACTATAGGTGAATCTAAAGTCGAAGTGATGGCGCAGCGCCTAAAACAGATCAACCCTGAATGCATTGTTAATGAAGTAGAAGACTTCATTACCCCTGAAAACTTATCTGCATATTTTCAGGGTAAGAAGCAAGGGGGAGAGCTTGATTACGTCGTGGACTGTATTGATGCCGTTAAGGCTAAAACTGCATTGATTGCGTGGTGTAAGCGTCAAAAGTTACCCATTGTCACTGTTGGTGGCGCTGGTGGACAGATGGATCCCACTCAAGTGCAGGTGGCTGATTTAGCTAAGACCTATCAAGATCCGCTGTTGGCTAAAGTGCGTAACCAGTTAAGACGCGAATATAACTTTTCCAAGAATGTCGCCCGTCGCTTTTCAATCGAAGCGGTGTTTTCAACTGAGCAACTGGTTTACCCACAAGCTGACGGCTCTGTATGCAGCACCAAGGCTACGGCAGAGGGAAGCATGAGAATGGATTGCGCATCAGGATTTGGTGCGGTGACAGTTGTAACTGGGACCTTTGGGTTTGTTGCTGCAAGTCGGGTATTAACCAAGTTAGCAGCAAAAGCCAATACATAGCAGAAGCGAGTCTCTAATATACAAAGGCGCCTGTTAGGCGCCTTTTTGTTTTCCAGCCAGGAAGCAGTACCTTTTAGGAAAAAGGTCATCCTCTTTGGATGAAATGTAATATTGAGCATTGACCATTAAATATTAGCTATTAAACATTAGCCACTTACTATTAAATGTTGGCACTATTTTTGCTTTTATCTAGGTAGGAACAGATTTCTGACACTGGGTAAATGGGTATGCAAAAAGTGGCTTTCAAACTAACTTCTTTTCAAATGATGTCGCCTAAAAAGTTAATTTTTACAGCAATGCTATGGCTTGCACTGGCGTGCGCTGCACTATTATTTGCTCCTAAAGCGCTGTTGGCCTCATTGAGCCTTAATGAGTTTTCTCAACAAAATGCACACTTTATTGGTTTGGGTTTAATCATTGGTGCGGCTTTTTTATTGACGCAGATTTTAAATTATTTTCTAGATGAGGCGATTAGTCACTTAAGTGATAAGCGCTCTCTTGAAATTATCGAGGAAAAAGTAAAGCTGCTCGACCCAACAGAGAGAGCCTTATTAAGGGAGTTTTTCTTACAAGGTGAAACAATCTTGACCCTACCAGAGCAAGAGACAGCAGTTAAAAGTTTATTAAAGGCAGGAATTTTGGAGCACTTAGGTAACCAGAAGCACTATGCTATCCAAGGCTCAACAGCAGACTTTAAGATTTCAATGCGGGCTCGTGTTCACCTTAACCGCCAAGTGTTACGTTTTCCTGTCGGAGAGCCTAGCCCTGAAGATATGAAGAACTTGATTAAAGCGCGCCCACATTTCGTCAATAGCTTTGCAGTACCACGAAAGCATGCTGCTTAATACGCTATAAGTGACTAGGCTCAGTGGCTCTATAGTGAATGGCTATAGCAACTGGCTTTAGCAACAGTGCTAGCAACAATACTCACCAAATTTACCCCAAAAAAATGGGGGCTGATAGCCCCCTGCATTAGAATCAATATCGAAAACTAATTTTCGGGATCCGCAGACTTGGTATAGAACATCCACATTAGATACGAAATGATGCCAATCGTACTAAAGATAACAATCATTGAGGCCAATCCTATTGGGTTGCCAAACATCAAATCTAACCAGAATGCCATTTGCGAAATCCTCTTTCTTTTTAATTCCTAATAACCATACGCTTCGGTGCTTGTGAGTTTTTTGATCTGAGTCAATTACTGCTCCAGTTATTAAATAAATGAGGCTGTATTGTTAATGAATATGCTGTAGATCACGTTTTACTAATTTTACCTGTCAAAGCAGACAATGGATTTGGCGTTTGTTTAGGGCGAAAGTGAGCGTTTATAGGCTTTTGAGATTGAAAAACGCTCAGTTGATACAAAACTCAATTCAAAGTACTTGCCATTCATCTGCTGGTAGGTATAATTCCGTTCACTTACTGAGGTCGAGCAGATTTACAGTGAGTGTTATTGATAATGCCTGAGTGGTGGAATTGGTAGACACGTCGGATTCAAAATCCGATTTCGAAAGAAGTGACGGTTCAAGTCCGTCCTCAGGTACCATTATCAACAAAGCAACCTGCCATCGAGCAGGTTTTTTTATGCCTGTAATTTGGCTATGCTAGGCTTAGCGCCACTTCCAAGCAATCTTTCATCACCAACTCCCTGCAATTTCATCTGCGTATTTTCACTCCATAACCAGCAATTCATCAGCCCCAAAAATCAGTTTATGGTCTATATATGGTGCATCACCTGCCAAATCTGTGCACAACGCAATCTCACTAAATCCAACAATCTCCGGTTCTTGCCAAATAACAAGCCAACATAGCCAAGGGCTTCAGGCTAGCTGTTTCATGGTCGTACCATGGTGACTTTACGGTGCTATGAGTTCTTTTATGAGTTAGTGGCTTGGTTTGAGTAGGTCACTTGATCGTTTTAATGAAATAGCTGAAAGCCTTGTAACTTCTCACTTTGATGAGAGTGTTTATTAAGGTCGTAGGGGATAGATACATAATCATTACTCACAGTCGTTCACCATGAATTGACCATAAGATCTGTGCAGAACGATACGCTGTGTTTAACACGTTGATCATTTGGTACTTCTGTGCGAATTTAAGCATCACTAGTAACAAGTTGATTTGGTGCTGCAATGAAGATGATATTTGTGGATGCGGAAAACGTAGGGGTAAAAGAGTTAGAGAAAATTGATGCATCAGTTGTAGATAAAGTATTTGTTTTTTCGAAATCGGAAACGGTTAAGTTGATATGTGAGAAATCCTTGTACTTGTATCTCTCTGATTATCCGAGTGCTCCAAATCAGGCCGATTTTTACATTATTGCTTATCTTTCTAGAGTGTTGCTAGCGCTTGATAAGAAACAATTAAACTCTGTTCATTTAGAGTTATATAGTAATGATGAAAGCTTGATTTTGGCTTTTGAATTTCAATGTAACCAGTTAGGTGCAGCTGCTATATGTATTCGCACTAGGGAAAATACAGTTGTTCCCATAGTTAATACTTCTACGCCAAAGCTTAAGTCACCACAAGATAAGGTCTTTTCTGCCTTGAAATCCCCACGCGCATTGGATCCAAGTTTACAGAAACAGTTGGGACTATCTAAATCAGCCTTCACTAAGGCGATTAATGAGTTATCCAATAGTAATAAAATTCAAAGATCTCAGCAGTCTAAGAAAAAGTGGGTTAGGTGTTAATGGTTGAATATTGAGGATGATTTAAATCTATATTTCAGACATTAATACAATGAGAATGGTCCGGTAAACGGGTTCAGTTAAATTTTGTGAGTGAGTTTCAGTAAACTTTAACTCATTACGCTTTAAAGGATAATTATGGGAAACATTATACTGGTACGTAGTCCAAACGAGTTAATTTCTCGTAATATGGCTGGCTATGGCTGGGAGCGTATAGACATGTCATCTTTTGAAAGCTTTAAGCTATTGATGAACTATGTCAAAGAGAAAAATATCGATATTGGTCGTAAGAAGAATCAAATATCTAGATTTTTCCACGCAAAACCCGGCGATATTGTAATAGTTCCCGTGTCCAGAGCGATTATCCTAGGTGTTGTTAGAGAGGGGAGGACATATCAGAATGATGGTGGCTACGGTGCTAATCGAATTAACGTTGACTATTTTAAGAATGAAAATGGTGAAGCAATAAGGATACCTCGTTCAAAGCTCTCTCAGGGCTTGGAAAGTAGATTGAAAATCCGAATGAGCATTGCCTCATTGAATGAGTTCTCTGAAGAGGTTGAAAAATACTTAACTGAGCTAAAAGAAAATAATCGAGTTTGCTTTGACAGTATCTTCCAACAGCAAAAAGATAAGCAGGTTGCTGACTTTAAGGAGGTTCTTCTATCTAACCTGAGAAATGGTTCGACTAGCTTAAAAAGTGGTGGTTATGGGTTGGAAAGGCTTATAAAAGAACTGATGGAAATCGAGGGCTATTCAGCGCATATAGCAGCTAAGAATAAGACCTCTGATATCTCGGATGTCGATATCGAAGCGAGTCGTACTGATCCTGTGTCGAGTAATCGAGTATTTATCCAAGTTAAGCATCATAGTGGTGAAACAAGTGCGTGGGGTATCAAACAACTCGCAGCTATTGAAGAAGATGAACATGTAGATAAGTGGCTGATTACAACTGCGCGAGTATCCACTGAAACTCTACAGCACGCAAAGGATGAAAACATTTCTGTTATGGAAGGTGAGACGTTAGTTGATTGGATATACGAACGAATTAATGAGTTATCACCATTAACTAAAGAACAGTTAGGCGTTGGAATATTACCTCAAGTAATTACAGCATAATTGCTTTAGATACTTGAATCGCACTAGGTAAGCTTCAATTGTTGATTAGCTAGTTGTGGATCATCACTACTACCCGTAACAACCCCTCATTCAAACTCATATTAAATTAATGATTACTTAATTAATTTGGAGGTTTGAATGAGCCACTTATCCTCATCACATCGACTCACTACCGCATTCCTAAACAATCTCAAGCCTAACCCCTCAAGCTCAAAATCCACTGACTATGAAGTTAACCTATCTGCTATGAAAGACTCTGGTTTACCAACGGGTGTTCGCTGCCTAGTGGGTAAATCAGGTGGTAAGCGGTTTCTGCTGCGCTATACCAGTCCAGTAACCACTAAGAAAGCATCCATCAGTTTAGGTAAGCATCCTGAAACTGACCTAGTAACCTTACGTAAGATTGCTAAACAGTATCGTCAGCAAATCATTGAGGGGGTTGACCCTAAGCTTGATCGTGATGATAAGGCTGCTGATACCACCATGACATTAGAACGCTTCTTTGAAGATGTGTATGTTCCGCTGGCAAAGCAGACTAAAAGAAGCTGGGATGATGACGTCACTCGATTTAAGTTGGCTAAATCAATCCATCATGTGCCCATTAATGGCTTAACCCCAGCTCATCTTATCAAGGTACAACTAGAATTAACTTCAAGGATTCAAGGCTCTGGTAAGCCCTATGCTGTAGCGACCATTAATCGAGTATTGGCATTGCTCAAGACCATTAATAAGCAAGCCTATCGGTTACTGGATACGCCATTCATTGCCGATAAGGTGAGCCTATTAAAAGAGGATAATGTTCGCACAGGTTACTTGTCTGAATCTGAACTCAAGACCTTTATCGGTCACGCCCTTGATTATGAAGATAGAAGTACAGGGGCGTTCTTAGCCATGTTATTTTTAACTGGCGCTCGCGATAAAGAGCTGAGATTGCGCTTGTGGTCTGAGGTAGATTTGCATGAGAAAACACTCTTTATACCGCATACGAAGAATGGCAGTAGCCATACTCTTTACCTAAGTGACTTCATGGTTAAGATTTTAGAATCAGTGCCTAAGTTGACACATAACCCCTATGTCTTTGCTGGAGAAAAGCAGGGTAAACCTATTAGCCCTGCTCGATATGCACTCAAGGTCATTAAGGCCAAGATGGGCTTGCCGGATATTCCTGGTGACAAAGCTAACATCACTCTGCATAGCGCAAGACATACTGTTGGTTCATTGCTGGCCTCTCAAGGTGTGCCGTTACATGACATTGCCAAGCAGCTAAACCATTCTGACCTATCAAGTTCAAGGCGTTATTCCAAACTGACGGTAGGGCGCAGGCGAGATATTGGTTCACGTTTGTCTGATATGGTTTCAATGCCCTCAATTTAAATACCCACCATATTAACATTGACGAAAAAGCCCCTGCTTAGCTCACGCTAAGCAGGGGCTTTTTCATTATTAAAGGAAACCCACAATGAAGAAAATTACTCAGTTCGACCAGATAGCAGCCTTACCACTACCAACCAATATCAAAGACCAGTTACTCGCTCATTTGATTGAGCCATTCGGTGATGCTGAAACGGCGCAGTCAATTTGGGATGAACTAGGTACAACGCTGTACCTCATTGAGCATAGTGACACCGATAACTCGCTTACATCGGAAACTGATGATGACCAATACTTTATTCAGTTTGTTAGTGATTACCCTGAGTGGGTGTTCTTACTTAACGATGAAGATTGCCCTTGGTTACTTGCTCTGACCATAACCACCTCAGCAGGAAGCGGCGCTTATCTCTGCGCACCCATGAACAGCCTGACATTACCCGTCACAAAGCTTGCTGAACAAGTTGAAGACTCAATTTAACCTAGTTAAAACCACATAGCATGGAGGTGCCTCATGGCGCATAAATCAAAGAATAAAACTGTAGTATCAAAAGTAGAAAGCATTAATGAACCGACTCTTAATGAGCAAGCCGATAGTGTTACCGATAACGAACTGCTGGCAGCAACCAAAACTGAAATAGCACCGCTTAATCATTTCACCAATATCGTTCTAGAAGGTAAGGCCAAGAAGCTATCACCTAAAACAACTAACCATGTGTTCTATGAAATCGCCTTGCATGATGAAGATAACCAATTGTATTTACGGTTATCGGGCAATGAAGGTGGTGGGCTTCACTCTAAGGAATGGATAAAGCTTGAAGATATTCGGGCTGTACTTGATGAGCAATCAGATAAGCCTTTTAAAAGCACCGTGATTAAATCGGTATTCAAAGGTGGCAGTGCGAATAACGCTGGCTTTATGGCGGCGTGTTTACGTGGATTGCTACTTATTAACCCAACTGAAAAATCGGTGTTTCTCCATGTTTTAGCGCCTGAGTATGTACAACGTCGTGATGAGTTGCGCTCTCTGGTTGCAGCTGAAACTACTACCAAATAAGCTGTAATTCCTCATCGAATCTTGCCCAGCCTTTAACCCGTAACATCTTTCTAAATTGACATACACCACTCTGACCAAGAGTACCGACCTAACCCTTTAAAAGAGACTTTATTATGAACTTAACTTTTAACGTTGAGCGCTTACTGCTGCCTGTAACAGTGGATTTGCAAGATAAACTAAATGAAATTGCCAACCAACATGACCTGCCAGCACTATCAACCCAAGCACTTACCTTTAACTTTCGAGATACCAGTTACAGCGCTGAGGAGGGTGGTTGGCATCCAGTTGAAATTCGTATCGAGCAAGAAGATGGGCAATGGCATTTCAGCTACATCACAGACTTTAGCTATGTAGGGCAACCATACCCTGAGCTGGCTAAAGAGGTCGATTTTGACTTTGATAATGGGCTAGTGTCATTTGCTTACATGAGGCCGCAACCCATTAGTGAGATTTCAGCAATGGACTTCTACCAGATGTGGGAGATGAACTTTTTAGCCTATGTCGGGATGGACGTCTTCGATGAAATAAAGGTGGCAACAGACTAGGCCATAAGTAGTTAACGAGGATTAAATCACCATGTATGAACCATAAAAACGAGTTGAAACCATTGGAAAATATTCAGGCTTGCCATTGCGCCATGCGAAGCGTGGGGTAATGGCAATGGCTGCTCTCATGGAGATTGCACCTACAACGTTTTGCCAATCCGTTGAGTCAGAATTTCAGGTGGGAGTGATTTGATGGGGTTTACAAGATGGTGTTTAAACCAAGGAGGGGATTTTGATTTTAACTCGTCTAGCTGGTTTACACTGAGCTTTTGGCATAGGAGAAAAACCTTAAAATCGCTCTAGCGAGGCGTAAAGTTCGCGCATTAACTCAAGCTTTAAACTCACTGGTGATAGCACTTCAATTTGAGGCATCCATGCTTTGAGTATCGGTATGATTTCACCTAGCTTAGTTACTCGACAGCTTACTAACACACTGCCATCAGCAAGTTCTTTTAAGATTTGCTGATTGGGCAGAATACAACCATCAACAAAGAGGTGGACTATCTCATGGTCAACTTGCAATAACACATCGGCATTATCAGCGGTTATCCACTCCATGCCTTGACGGTAAATGTCTTCTTTAACTTTAGGCACTAAGTTGAATTTATCTGGACTTAACTTGATGTTCGTTATCTTGCTGAGTCGGTAAGAATACAGCGCGCCTGACAGAGTTGCAGCGAGATACCAGCCGCCACGGTCATTGACCAACAGATAAGGAGATACAGTTTCGATAGCTTGCTGACGATAAGTAAAGCCAATAATGGACTGACTCAGAATCGCAGTAGTTAGCTGCTTAATTGTCCCTTGAAGCTGTTCAGTATTTTCAATTCGAGGACTTTTAAACAGCAGGGTTTTATCTATGTGCTGAAATGGCATGCCGTGTGGTAATAGTGAAGATAGCCCTGTGTTGTTCAATATCTTTTGAATGCTTGATGAACTAACGCGGCTCAGTGGTGCAAGCTTGTAGCCATCTTCGCTCTTAACAATCGGGGCTTTGATAAGCCTTTCGTTAAAGTCACGGCGCAAGGTCTTATCACTAACCTGATAGTCATTCATTAACTGCTCAATCGTCAGTACTTCACCCATAAACAAACGGGTCAAGATATCACTTAGTCGAAAGGCTAGCTTCTCACTCTTATTACTCATTTCATTATCGTATCGCACACGCTGGACAGGTTAAGTCCGGTCAATTTTGAAATGAGTTAATTCATCGCGCACTAAGATTTGGCATAGCTTTGATAGGCCATATAGCACCTAGCGTTGGCTTTAAAAATGAATGAGTTACATCAACTGGACACAACCTGTCCAGCCCTCGGAGGATACTAGCTCCACAACTTAACTGACTAAATCCTCTTAACTAACTTAAAAAGCCTTAACCCCCTTTAACCATAATCAAAATTGGAGATTATCGATGTCGAATATTGAATTCGAGCGTACAGACTCAGCTGTACTTATTTCAAAGCAAGAGTACCAAGCGGTATTTGCGCATTGTCGTGCAGTGCTCATTGCACTAAATGGCTCAATCAAGAAAGAAGATGCAAACGCTGGCACCTTGGAAGCGGCATGGCGATATGGCGTTAATCCATTTGGCCTACGAGGAACGCTACTGTTTAGAGCGTTAGATGATGGTGCTATCTCAATCACGGTTAAATCTGGCTTTAAAGATAGCTTTAACACTACATCAGCCGTGGAAAAGAAGACGCAGGAGATAATGAACGCCTTGCTAAATCAACAAAACGTGGAGCCGAATAACAATGCCAACTTAGGTAATTTACCTCCATCAATTCATGCTGCACCTGTTAATGCTTCGCGCAATAAAACCAAACTGGCCATGGCGCTATTATCATTTCTGCTCGGTGGTATGGGCGCACATAAGTTCTACGCCGGAACATGGGGCTGGGGATTAGTGTATTTAGGAAGTTGCTTCATCTTACCGGGAGTGTCAGCGGTTATTGCTGTGGTGGAGTTTATAAGAGTACTAACGCTATCGCCTGAAGCATTTGATACCAAGTACAACCAAGAAACGCCTAAACCATTTACGTTTATTTGGTAGGGCTATATAAGCGCCTAATCATTGCCCCCGTTACTAAGGGGTGATGCTTAGGCGTTTTTCATTTAAAAAAGGAGAAGCGATGTTAGATAAATTACCTGCACCGACGAGCGTGATAGTCATGAAGTGCAACAATGCCGATGAAATCAGTTACGAGATAAAAGGTAGCACTAAGGGCGCGATGAAAGGTGCAACCACGGGCATGATGGTAGGGCGGTTCTTTGGTCCGATAGGTATGGCTGTTGGTGCTGGGGTTGGTGGCACTATTGGTTATGTGCTGGGTGAGGAGGATTAGCTAGGCAAATTGATACGAAAAAAGAAGAGGGTTTCGTGACCCTCTTCTTTTTTTCGTTTTAGATTGTGACGTCAAAGCCTTGTTAGATAAGGCTTTAATGATTGTGTGATATAGGCTCGTTGGGGATATACATCAACCAATCACTATCTGTCATCTGAAAACAAGCGTCTTGGACCAACATTGTCAATTGATAGTTTTCTTTCTAGATTGTTGATCAAGCTAATTATGTGCTGCCTGGTTGCGGGTTTACCATTAATAATTAAACTTTCATAGGAAGTTGGTGTTGATTTATCAATTGCTAATTGAGTCACAGTGGTTTCGCTTTTGTCTAATTCTAGTTTTTTTAAGATACTGTCGGATATTTTTTTGCAAAGACGTTTATTTTTATATGTTACAATTAATTCTCCTGCCTCTGATATGTTTAGAGTTAGGTGTTTTTTACTATTGTCTTTATTCGAGTTCAAGACGTCATATTTGTCTATAGGTAATAGTCCATCAGCGATGTCATCGCACTTTACGAATAATAGGCCGTCTAAATTTGTTGGCTTTATTAAGATTAAACTTATCCCGTTCATTATATTTTTGTTTATTTCATCGTCATATCTTAACCAGATGGTTTGGTAATAAAAATCATTTGTTGTTAAATTACTTTTTATCTGAATTGTGAAATACTTTTTAAATGTTTTCTTTATATTATCAACAGTGCTATTAGGTATGTTGTGTAGTGTTTTTGTGGCATCAAATACATCAAGTAGAGTTTTCTTTAAATGTTCGTTATAAAAATCTCTATTTCTGTTTGGTTTTGCAATGTTGTTACTTATGCTTTTTTTGTAAGGAACCTGTTTTTTACAGATTGCTATTTTTGTGAGAGTATCTATGAGGGCTATATTTTGCTTGTGAGGTTTGGGTGTGCTATTAGGTTTATCAACGTTGTAATGTATATTAATGCTTTCGTAATTAGCTTTGTTGCCTAAGTTAATGTCGAAAATAATTTCTCTCTTTTCATTTATTGCTAAATTTTCGAAGTTTCCTTGATGATTTTTATATATCGATATGTATTCTGATAAATACTTATTTCTATTTGTTGAATATGTGGATCTTGCTGGGAATTTTAAATTTATTTGAAGGTTATTTGTTTTCTCATTAATGATTTTTCTTAGGTTGTCATTTCGTATTTTCGTCAAATTAATCAATAGTTCCATAGTAAAAAACTTGGTCTTAGCATCGATATTACAAAGTGACTTATGAATGAACAAGGCGACCTTCTTTTTTTGATTATCCACTTTGATTTTTTTCATTTCTCTAGCCTTACTGCTTGAAAAGTAGGACGTAGTCTAAACTTAAATCAAACGATTTCACACAAAACCTGTTCGAAAATTATAGTTAGGTCTGCTTGTTGTGGGTTTTAAAAAAAGTCGAACCTTTTTTATCGCTTTTCATTGCCGAAGCTCCTCATATACATCGGTTCGGTAAAAGGCTGTTCCCGACTTATATTTCGCTTATCCGCTAACCGATATTTGGATGAGTAAAATGAGCAGTACATCTATAGAAATGATCCAAAAGGTACTTAACACCTTGCCTCGCCCGATTAAGGGGGAGCAAGGTGTTGAGTACCGTTGGGCGAAGAACTCTCGCCTACGTTTATTGGTAACAGCTTCAAGCAAGCGATGGTTAGTTCGTTTTAGCTGGAAAGGTCAACGCTACTACGAGTCGTTTGGCACTTACCCTGAAATGAAGTTTGCGGACTTCAACCAACAGGCTTATCAGTTTATTGCTGATGTTCAGTCTGGAGCTTATCGCAGAGGTTTACGATTAACCGTTCAGCAGTTCTTTGATGACGTTTTAGTACCTCATAGTCGTAAGCATCATCGTGATCATAAAACGTTTCTTTCTCGTTCGAAACGGGTAATGGCATTTATGGGTCATAAGCGACTTTGCGATGTGACTCGTCGTGATGCTGAAAAGTTTCTCAATTCCCTGTCAGGTTTGGCCAATGCATCGGTGAATCGCTACCACGCTTTTTTATCTAAGTTATTTTCGATGGCTGTAGAGCACGACATCATTGAAAAGAACCTTATTAAAGGTGTGAAAAAGTTGGTTGAAAATAATACCAAAGACCGAGTGTTATCGACTAAGGAGTCTGAGAGTTTTTGCCGTCATGCTTGCGCTGAGGAGAACTTCATTCATGCAAGCGCATTGATGTTAAGTCTTTTAACTGGGATGCGTATTGGCAATGTCATTGGCTTATCTCGTTCCATGCTTGCCGATGATCTTACGTCAGCTCTGCTGCCTATGACTAAATCAGGTAAACCCCAACGTGTCTATTTTTCCGAACCTGCAAAACGACTGATCCGCAAGTGCCTCAAGGTTTCTTTTAATGATTGGGTATTCCCATCTTTAAAGAACCAACGTGAGCATATTACATACCCTCGTGCTTGTATGGCGCGTATTCAGCGAGCAATGAAAGCAGAGGGGACTCTAAAAGCCTCTTTCACTATCCACGATCTTCGACGTACCTATGCGACTCAAATGTTGATTGCAACCAACGATATTCGTTTGGCTCAACAAAGTCTTGGTCACTCCAATGTGAGTGTGACTGAGCGTTACGCCTATTACCAAAATAGCCATTTAGTAAAAGCCACTCAACAGACAGTTGAGGCGATGTTACCTAATTTTCAATTCGATTAAGGAGTACCAGATGAAACATGTATTAACGATAGAAGAGTTTGCAGCGGAATACAGTTTAAACGTTGCCACAGTGCGAACCAATGTCACTCGTAAGCCTGACAGCTTGCCAAAGGTATTACGGATTGGTCGCAGTGTGCGCTTCTTACGCACTGAAATTGAAAAATGGGAGAAAAATTTACTGGAAGCGGCGTAAGTCGAGAAATTTTCCAGTTCTTTCCAGCTATGTATAGTGCCAGCTGAGATGGGCTTGGTTGGCATAAAACTTAAATAAAAAACATAAATCGACGGAGATTTTATTATGACTACTTCAACTCAACCTTTATTCATTCGTAACGGTAATGCTGTGATTAATGCTAGTGCAGCAACGACATTAACTCATAACGGTGACTTTACGCTGTTGCTAGATGCTAAATGTCAAAAAGTCGCTTTTGAGCAAGGCGAATCGTCAGCATCACTGTTTGAGCGTGTAAAGAAAGCGATTAAACCTCATGAGAAATATGCCTTAAAACTGGAGAACGGCGGCTTCATTGACGCTCGCGTGATCTCAACGGTATTTGTTTCACCTAAGACTGACAATCTTGTTGTGGTTGGTGTGAATGAACGCCCTTTATGCGTATTGGATGCGAAAGAATTTTCTGATTTAGATGGGCTGACAGAGGTGATCTTAGATGCGTTAGTTGGCATTGGTGAGGGTAAAAAGTTCCCAGATATTGAATGGTCTGCTTACAAGGCTCAGTAATCTGATTTCGCTTTAACACGATGGCTCTTCGGAGCCATTTTTTTTTTTTTTGAGAGAGAGAGGGGGGGATGAAAATGCAAGAGTCATTGAACTGTTGGGCAGAAGATATGGATACTGAAATTGATGAGTCTGTTGAGGTGATTGATGTCGATGAGAATTTTGCTGATGCATGGGGTGATGCTAGTAACGATGAGCTACTAGATGAGTCGTTGAGTAGTATTAGCCTTGAAACGATGCCGCCTGTAGAAAGCGTAAGGGAGTATGTGCAATCGAAGAAAACAAGTAAGCGGCATAAAGCTCGCACCACGTTTTTTGAACGACCAATTATTTCATTCGACACTGAATATGTATTGTCTAAGTGTCGGAAGTTTAATCGAGTATTGAGTTACCAGTTTGTCGTGCTTCACAAAGGAAAACTATCAAAGTTAGTGTTATACCCCGACTCAACTAAGAAGTCGGGACGGCTGTCGATGGACTATTGCTTTGCTCGCGTAATTGAAAAGGCTATTGAAGATGATGTTTTGGAGTGTTGGCCTACGGATATTATAGTGACAGCCCATTTCATGAAAGCCGATATCTTTAATTTCAATCGTGCATTTGAGCAAATCAAAACGCACATTAAGGGGATCCGAAAGACAGTTGCGAGCTTAGGCGATGCTTATGCGCTTGATTTGAGCAAGGTGCTTTCTCGTCGTATTGATGATGAGCCCGTTAAGGTTACGGATAAGAATCGTAACTACCACATGTTACATCTTTCATTTTTCGACACTATGTTACTGGCTCCAGCTGGAAAATCATTGGCTGATGTTGGTGATCTCGTCGGCCTGCCTAAGTTGGATATTCCTGCGCCTTATAGCATCGAAAGAATGGATGAGTACCTCGCGGGCGATAAGGATGGTTTTGAGGCATACGGGTTGAGAGATGCTGAAGTAAGTGCTCGTCACTTTGATATGACGGCTGATTTATGCAAGGAGTTAGGCTTAAAGTCTGTGCCATATACCATTGGTGGCATGGCCGTGAAAGCGTTCATCAACTCCCTCGATGATGCTAAAGGTTATCGTAAGCTTTTTGGCTTTGAGGAAAAGAAGTTTGAAATCTGGGCTAAGGATAAAGCCAAGGTTCGCACTGTAACCGTTGAGGAGCCAACACTAGCACGTAAAACCATGGAGTGGTTTGCATCGGAGTGTTATAGCGGTGGCCGTAATGAAGCATTTTGGTCTGGCCCCACGTTGTCAGATACATGGAATGATCTCGATGTTCCATCTTGCTATGGCGCTATTACTAATGGCTTGCGGGAAATCGACTACGAAAACATGTACATGAGTCGTGATGTCAAAGACTTCTTTGGCGATAAGATGTCTCTAGCTTGGTTTGAGTTTGAGTTTCCGCTGGAGACGCGTTTTCCAAGCATAGTAGTTCGGGATAAGGACTCTTTGATATTTCCGTTATCTGGCGAGACTCACTGTACTGGTCATGAATTAGAAGTGGCGTATAACCAAGGTGCAAAAATTACGATAAAGCAGGGATTCATTTTTCCTTGGAAGAACGATACTCGGATCTTCGAGAAATATATGAAGTGGGGGCGAGAGAAACGTAAGAGCTATGAAAAAGGTTCCTTTCAAGAAAAGCTCGTTAAGGAAATGTTAAATTCCACATATGGTAAATTCTCACAAAATGTAAAACCGAAACAGACGTTTTCAGTAGGGGATGGATACAGCAAACCACAGCCGCCATCAAAGTTAACTAATGCTTATTATGCATCCTATACCTGTGGTCTTGCTCGTGCGTTACTTGGTGAAATGCTTGCTGGGGTACCAGAGGATAAAACCGTTATATCGGTAACGACCGATGGTTTCTTAACGAACGCTTCTATTGATGAAATCGATTTGACTGGGCCCGTATGTCAGCGATTTCGAGAGTTGTTTCATCGTATGGAGCCTAACGGTGGTGAAATCCTAGAAGTGAAACATAAAGTGAAGCGACTCATCTGTGCTAAGACTCGCGCACAATATACGGTGGAAGCGATGGATGGTTGGGAGTCCGTTCTTGCCAAGGGCGGGGTTCGCCCACCTAAAGATACCGTGGATCATAATGCTTATATGGTGGAGCTTTATAAAGAACGAACGCCAGAGAATAAGATTGATTCTTCACATTTAACGTCACTCCGTACCATGTGTGTTGAACAGAAAGACATGCTGATGGAAAGAAAAGAGTCACGCTTGAATCTGGAGTTCGATATGAAGCGTGAGCCAATTAATCCACGAACTATCGATGTTGATGGTACTCCTTTAATCAGCTTTGACACTAAACCGTTTAAGAATGCTTTTGAGATGCGCTACACCCGTATTCGATTCGATGCTTGGCGCAAGAATCATTGCCTGAAGACGTTAGAGGATTGGCACGATTGGCATGAGCGACTCAGTATGTACAAAGCCAATGATAAGGGGGTGGTTCGCTTGAAGAAGGACGAGAAAGCTGATGAGCTAATGGCTCGTTTGTTCGTTCGATTCTATGGTCATGAAGAATCGGGTATTACCAAGAAAGATATTACCGCGAATGCACTGTCTGAGTGGATGGTTGAGCTTGGTTATGACATTAAACCTAGTCTAGTTCGTAGTGCTGGAAGAGCGAAACTGGTGAAAGGTGTTGTGCCTGTTACCCAATGTACATTGAAGCTGGCGAGACTATTGGTAGATAAATTCCCTCAATTCGACCCAGTACCGTTGTTTAATGCTTTGCGTGAAGAAGTACTTTCTCAATTAAATAAATAATTTTTCGTAAATGATTAAATGATTAAATGCTTAGAGCCCTTGCAGGACAAGGGCTCTAAGCAGATGTGTGTCTAGTTCGTAGGGGATATACATAAGAGCTGCAAGTGAATCAAACAAAATCAAAATATTTAAGTTCGAAAAGCTGTTCGCTTTAGTCGTTGTAGTACTAGCAAAAATAGAGCTAATTATTGTGGTTCCTATCATGGCTTGAAAAGCTGTATGTAGGGTTAGTAAACGTTATGTCATCTCTGATTTATTCTTGGACTTCTTACTCACTAAAACCAGAGGATATAAACCATGGCACGTAATAAAACAAAAGCAGCGCACGTTGTAGTTCAAGGCCACCAACCGGGCGTTTACACTAAGTGGGACGATGTTCAGAAGCAGATTAAATACAACGGCAAGGTTAACTGGGGTTGTGACTCCTTGGTTGAAGCAGAGGCTGATTTTAAAGCTATTTGTGATTGGCGTGCATTATCGCCTGAAAATTCAATTAAGAAGTTAACACTGAAGGAGGCTAAAGCTATTGTTGGTAAAGCTTAATGTGTAATTTTAATTAGATAGCACATAGTGGTGTGCTGGCTTGTCCAGCACACCACTATGTGGCTTTATTATACTTCCCCAAGCCCTATCTCACCGCCTTTACAGTATTTCAAGCAGTCACCTCATTGAGTTGATATAATGCCGCCATCTAAGTTGTCAGCTGTCGTTAAGTGAATGATTTAACAGTAATACGAGGATTGTTGTCGTAACCTTGTCATTCCACGACTCATTAGCTGACACAAATTATTGAAAACTCATCTGGAATACTGCTTACCTATGAATAAACAGCAATTAGCCGCTAAGATTTGGGAATCTGCCAATCAAATGCGCTCTAAAATTGAAGCCAATGAATACAAGGATTACATCTTAGGTTTCATTTTTTATAAATACTTGTCAGATAAGCAGGTTCAGTTTGCTATTAAAGAAGATTTTTCTGCTGAAGATATTCGTGCTTTAACCGAAGATGACTCTGAAACGGTTGACCACATCAAGAGTAACATAGGCTATTTCATTGCCCACAAAGACTTGTTCTCGACTTGGATTGATTTGGGTAAAGATTTTGATGTGTCCAATGTGCGAGACGCATTATCAGCATTTAGCCGCTTAATTAGCCCTGCTCATAAGAAGTTATTTGACGGTGTATTTGAAACCCTGCAAACGGGGCTGAGTAAGCTTGGTGAAAACGCGGCATCACAGACCAAAGCTATTAGTCAACTTATCCATTTAATCAAAAACATTCCGATGGATGGCAAGCAAGACTATGACGTGCTTGGTTTTATTTACGAATACCTCATCAGTATGTTTGCGGCAAATGCAGGTAAGAAAGCGGGTGAGTTTTATACGCCGCATGAAGTGTCTCTTTTAATGTCAGAAATTATTGCTGACCACTTAAAAGACAAGAAAGAAATTGAGATTTATGACCCTACTAGCGGCTCAGGCTCATTGCTGATTAATATTGGTCAGTGTGTTGCTAAGCATATTGATGATGAAAATAACATTAAGTACTACGCGCAAGAGCTGAAGCAAAACACTTACAACTTAACGCGTATGAATTTGGTGATGCGAGGTATTTTGCCTGACAACATCGTGACTCGTAATGGTGATACGTTAGAAGACGATTGGCCGTATTTTGATGAAAATGACAAGGTTAACTCTTACGAGGCGCTTTACGTTGACGCAGTGGTATCAAACCCTCCTTACTCGCAAAGTTGGGAGCCAGAGCATAAAGAAACTGACCCTCGCTATGCTCGATTTGGTTTAGCTCCTAAAACTAAAGCTGATTATGCCTTCTTGCTGCATGACC
Organism: Shewanella sp. 0m-8; assembly: GCF_052977265.1. NCBI lineage: Bacteria > Pseudomonadati > Pseudomonadota > Gammaproteobacteria > Alteromonadales > Shewanellaceae > Shewanella > Shewanella sp. 0m-8. The sequence goes on from NZ_JBRIMB010000016.1 coordinate 80,065, forward strand.
TATACCATATCAAGCCTGACGGCATTATGACTATCGTTCTGCCTCATGGTGTGCTGTTCCGTAGTGGTGAGGAAGGTGCAATTCGTAAGAACTTGATTGAAGGTAATCATATTGATGCCATTATTGGTTTACCTGCTAACATCTTCTTTGGTACAGGCATTCCTACCGTAGTTCTTGTGTTAAAGCAAAAGCGTACAGAAACCGATGTGCTGGTTGTCGATGCGTCTAAAGGCTTTATCAAAGTAGGTAAGAATAACAAGTTAAGAGCATCTGATATAAAACGTGTGGTTGATACTGTTATCAATCGTGAGACACACCTTAAGTTTTCTAAAGTGGTTAGCCGTGACGAGCTTCGTGCTAATGGTTACAACCTCAATATCCCACGCTATGTTGATTCTTCTAAAGCGGCTGAGAGCTGGGATATCTACGCCTCGATGTTTGGTGGTATTCCTGAAACCGAACTTAATGAGTTTGCTCCGTTCTGGGAGGCTTTCTCAGGCTTACGTGAAACGTTATTCAGTAAATCATCAAGTGATTATGCAAGCTTGCAAGTGAGCGATGTTAAACAGTCGATAACAGCGCATGATTCAGTACAGGCATTTGCTACTGATTTTACAACTTCGTTTGCAGATTTTGGTGATTTCTTAAAGACAGAATTACTAACCGATATGCAATCGGTGAATATCGAGAAAAAGCAAACGTTACTGAGTGCGGATATCTTTACTCGCCTTGAGTCCATACCATTAATTGATAAATACGATGCCTACCAACTGTTTGATGATGAGTGGGAGGAGATATCTGGCGACCTTGAAATTATCCTGACAGAAGGTTTTGATGCCACCAAGGTTGTAGACCCTAATATGGTCATTAAGAAGAAGGCAGGTAAAGACACTGAAGTTCAAGATGGTTGGCTAGGTCGCATTATGCCGTTTGAGCTGGTACAAAATACCTACCTCAAGGTAGAGCTACAAGAATTACAAGACCTTGAAACTAAGCTTGCAGATATAATCGTGCAGGTTGAAGACGTGCTTGAATCGCTCAGTGAAGACGACAAAGAAGCTGATACTGTTAGCGAAGATAAAGCAGGCTTTGTTAATGCAGCTATAGCCAAAGCGGCTAAACAGCTAAAGGCAGAAGCTAAGAAAGGCTCCGTGTTTGCCGCTGATAGTTATGAAGCTAAGGTGATTAAAGTCGATGGCCTTATAACCAGAGAAAAAGCCCTTAAAAAACAGCTTAAGACTCAAACAGCTGCATTGCATTTAAAAACCAAAGATACCATTGAAACACTGGATGAAGCACAAGTGTCTGAGTTGCTGGAGCTTAAATGGATTGTGCCATTGGCTGAGTCTATCAACCGATTACCGACTCAGCTAATACAACAGTTGACTTCGCAGCTTCAAGCGCTCATAGAGAAATATGCCACGACTTATGCCGATGTTGCCCAAGACATAAAGCAAACCGAAGACTCGCTAGCGTTAATGATTGATGAGCTAACGGGTAGTGAGTTTGATATGAAAGGTCTCAACGAATTTCAAACTTTCTTGAAGGGTGAGTAATATGGCTGACAGTATGAATTTACCCGAGATTAGGTTTAAAGGCTTTGACTATAACTGGGATGTTAAGACGCTTGGTGGTTTAGCTGTGATAGTTAGGGGGGCTAGCCCTAGACCCATAGATGACCCTAAATGGTTTGATAGTGACTCACATGTCGGATGGTTAAGGATTTCTGATGTTACCAAGCAGGATGGCAGAATCCACTATTTAGAACAGCGCATATCTAAGGCTGGTGAAGGTAAAACTCGTGTTTTGACGGAGCCACACCTTCTTTTAAGTATTGCGGCAAGTGTGGGGAAACCCGTTGTAAATTATGTTAGCACTGGTGTACATGATGGTTTTTTAATATTCCAAAATCCGACATTCAATCGAGAGTTCATGTTTCAGTGGATGAAAATGTTTGAAGGTGAGTGGCAGAAATACGGACAACCCGGTAGTCAGGTAAATTTAAATTCTGAGATTGTAAAAAATCAAGAGGTTGGTTTGCCACGTGACGGAATAGAGCAATCCAAAATCGGCTCTTATTTCCAGCATATCGACAAACTTGTTGCTCTACATCAAGCCAAGTACGGCAAGCTGACAGTATTGAAGAAGGCCATGCTTGAGAAGATGTTTCCTAAAGAGGGCGCTGATGTACCTGAGGTAAGATTCAAGGGAGTTACTGATGGGTGGGTAAAACGGAGATTGCTTTCAAATTTTGAGGGGGTAATCGATTTTAGAGGGAGGACGCCTAAAAAACTTGGTCTCAATTGGAGTGACACTGGTTATTTAGCTTTGTCGGCGTTAAATGTAAAAAATGGCTATATAGACTTAAGTGTCGGCGCTAATTTTGGGGGGGAGGAGTTATACGATAAATGGATGTCAGGGAGTGAATTGCACAAAAATCAGGTGCTTTTTACAACAGAGGCACCAATGGGGAATGTCGCTCAGGTTCCTGATGATAGGAAATATATTCTTAGTCAGCGAACTATAGCATTTAAAGTTAAACCAATGCTAATGGAAGAGGGTTTTTTAGCTGTAACCCTTAGAACTCCTTTAATGCAAAGAAAGTTTATATCGCTATCAAGTGGCGGTACGGCTCAAGGCATAAGCCAGAAATCATTAGAAACCGTCAACGTAGTCGTTCCGAAGAGTATCGTGGAACAGTCCCAAATAGGCTCTTACTTTCAGAACCTAGATAAGCTTATCTCGCTTCAACAGCAAGAATTAACTAAGCTAAAAAATCTTAAAAAAGCCTGTTTAGATAAGATGTTTGTCTAGATGTCAGCCTCGGTAGTGTATTAAAGCAGAATAATAAAAATGACCTATAAAACAGAAGCAGAATTTGAAAAAGCATTAATTGCAGAGCTGTGTAACAAGGGATGGGAAGATAAGGTCTTAAAAAATCCTACCGAGGCAGATTTGCTGCAAAACTGGGCTGATATTCTATTTGAGAATAATAGAGGGATTGACCGCTTAAACGATGCGCCTTTGACTAACGGTGAAATGGAGCAGATTTTAGAGCAAATCGCCGATCTAAGTAGCCCGCTTAAGCTTAACGGTTTTATCAATGGTAAAACCGTTGCAATTAAGCGTGATAATCCAGATGATGCATTGCACTACGGCAAAGAAATCAGCCTTAAAATTTATGACCGTCTAGAAATAGCAGCAGGTCAAAGCCGTTACCAAATTGTGCAACAACCTAGATTTAAGAGTCAGACTAAGATTCTCAATGACCGCCGCGGCGACCTGATGTTGCTGATTAATGGTATGCCGGTTATTCATATTGAGCTTAAAAAGAGTGGTGTACATGTTAGTCAGGCTTGTAATCAAATAGAGAAGTATTCAGGTGAAGGTGTCTTTACTGGCATCTTCTCATTAATACAGGTATTCATTGCGATGGAGCCTAATGAGACGCTCTATTTTGCAAATCCTGGTGTGGATGGTCGATTTAATAAAGACTTCTATTTTCACTGGGCGAACTACGATAATGAACCAATAAACTGCTGGAAAAAAATCACCTCAACCTTGCTATCTATCCCTATGGCGCATCAATTAATTGGCTTTTATACCGTAGCTGATGATTCTGATGGTGTGTTAAAGGTGATGCGTAGCTACCAGTATTTTGCGGCTAACGCCATATCCAATAAGGTCTCTAAAGTCGATTGGAAGAACCCTAACCTGTATGGTGGTTATGTTTGGCATACCACTGGTTCAGGCAAGACCATGACGAGCTTTAAGTCAGCACAGCTAATAGCTAATTCCAAAGACGCCGATAAAGTCATTTTCTTAATGGATAGAATTGAGCTTGGCACTCAGTCTTTACGTGAATATCAAGGTTTTGCTGATGGTAGTGAGGACGTGCAAGCTACCGAAAACACAGGGGTTTTGGTATCAAAACTTAAAAGCGGAGACCCTGCTAATACCTTAATTGTTACATCTATTCAAAAGATGAGTAATATCACCGATGAAGAGGGGGGGCTTAAATCTAAGGATATTGAGTTAATTAACTCAAAGCGGATTGTGTTCATTGTGGATGAAGCGCATCGCTCAACATTTGGCGACATGCTCATTGCGATAAAAGCGACCTTCCCTTCTGCAATGTTTTTTGGTTTTACTGGAACGCCTATTCAAGATGAAAACCAAAAGAAATTGAATACGACTTCAACTGTTTTTGGTGAAGAACTCCATCGCTATAGTATTGCTGACGGTATAAGAGATAAAAACGTCTTAGGTTTTGACCCTTATAAAGTATCGACGTACCGAGATAATGACTTAAGAAAAGCAGTTGCCTTGGAAAAAGCTAAAGCTGCTGATGAGATTGAAGCAATTAGTGACCCTGTAAAGAAGAAGATTTATTACCGATATATGGATTCTTCACAAGTGAAGATGGCGGGATATGTTGGTGCTGACGGTAAAACCGTAAAAGGGATTGAGGACTTCATACCGAGTGCTCAGTATGAGCGTAAAGCCCATCAGGATAAGGTGGTTGCTAATATTTTAGAGTACCAAATAAGGTTGAGTCAAAACGGTAAGTTTAGTGCTATTTTTGCCACAAGCAGTATCCCTGAAGCGATTACCTATTACAGAATGATAAAGTCCCTCGCACCTGATTTCAAAATCACTGCGCTATTTGACCCTAATATTGATAATTGCGGCAACACCAAGGTAAAGCAAGATGGCCTTGTAGAAATATTGACGGATTATAACGAACGCTATGGGATGGATTTTACACTGGCATCTCATGCTAAGTTCAAAAAGGATGTTGCTGCTAGGCTTGCTCATAAGGACTCGTATACCAGAATTGAGCGTACTCCAGAGAAGAAGCTTGACTTTCTGATAGTGGTAGACCAAATGCTGACAGGTTTTGACTCTAAGTGGTTGAACACCTTGTACTTAGATAAAGTGCTTAGATATGAAAATATAATCCAAGCTTTTTCTAGAACCAATCGCTTGTTTGGTCCAGATAAACCATTTGGTAGTATTTATTATTATCGCTACCCGCATACGATGGAGCAGAATATTGAGAAGGCGATTGAACTGTATTCTGGTCATAAGCCGTTCGGATTATTTGCTGATAAGCTCGAATATAATCTGACTAAAATGAATGAAGTATATAAAGATATCGTCGATTTATTTGACCTTGCTGGTATCGCTGATTTTGTCACGCTTCCAGATGATAATTCAGAGAAGGGTAAATTTGCAGCACTCTTTAAAACGTTTAGCGTTCATCTAGAAGCTGCACGGATTCAGGGGTTTAAGTGGTCTGAGCCGTACTGTAATCGTGAAGATGGTACTAAACTTGTAGAGTTAAACCTTGATGAGGATACCTATCTTGTTTTAGCGCTGCGATATAAAGAGCTAGCAAGTGATGGCGGAGGTGATGGTGATGATTCTGGTACTGCAACCTATGAAATTGATGGGTACTTGACTGAAATCGAAACAGGAATGATAAATAGCGAGTATATGAATACTCGCTTTGAGAAATTCCTCAAGACGCTACAGCAAGATGATATTGATGATTCACAAGTTCAAGCTATGCTAGACGACTTGCATAAGTCATTTGCATCGCTAACTCAGGAAGAACAAAAGTACGGCAATATTTTTATTCATGATGTGCGTAGTGGTAATGCAACGATAGAAAACGGCAAGTGTTTTAGAGATTACATCGTTGAGTATCAATCTAATGCTAAAAATGCTGAAGTCTACAATATAGTGCAGGTACTAGGGTTGGATGAAGGTAAGCTTAGAAAGATTATGAATACTAAGGTTACAGAGGCGAATATTAACGGCTATGGTCGTTTTGATGACCTGAAAAGTACCGTTGATAAAGCTAAGGCTAAGGCTTATTTTGAAGCTTTAGAGGGGACAACGATTCCAGCTTTTAAAGTAAACATAAAGGTGCAGAGTTTGCTACAGCAATTCATTTTAAGCGGCGGTTTTGAAATTTAAAGATTGCTTATCTTAGCTTGTTTCACGCCTGTTGCGCTGATTGCAACAGGCGTGAAACAAGTAGGTTCTGTGCACATCAGTAGTAAGTTAGATCCAATAAAATCCTAAACTATGGGCAAGAATATCCTGCAAGATCCTAGTCTTTATAGTGACAGCAAAGGTGATTCGAAGAATTCAAAATCCGATTTCGAAAGAAGTGACGGTTCAAGTCCGTCCTCAGGTACCATTATCAACAAAACAACCTGCCATCGAGCAGGTTTTTTTATGCCTGTAATTTGGTTCAAGCGGTGCTTTTCAAGGTAATACTTATACCAAACTGGAAAATTAACTGGTCACACTTGCCCAATCCCTAGAACACAATTTTGTCACTCGCTCTGAACTC